>JAYUSZ010000152.1:0-12334 GCA_043755435.1 Bryobacterales bacterium
GATCTTTCTTGCCAACCCCAACATGAATCGCGAAACGTATCGATCCATTTACAACTTGACTGAAACCGAAGTTGATTTGATTGCCGGGCTCACCGCCAAGCGCCAGTTCATGCTGAAACGGCCGGAACTGGCGAAAGTCCTCAACCTTGACGTAGACCCCAAAGAATATTGGCTGTACACCAACGACCCCTATGACAACGAAAAGAAACGCGAAGCCTTCACTCGCTACGGCTTTGAAGAAGGCCTCGAAATACTAGCAAGGAGCCAGAAATGACAATAAAAACGCTGTTAGTGCTTACATGTTGCTGTTCCCTGATTGCGGCAGATGTCGCCGCATCGAAACCACCGGCCAAGGCTGTTCGACCCAATGAAGCGTCACCCACCAAGGTCGTCGCCTATAGCGATAAGGACGTGATCGGTATTCGTACCAAGATTCGCTTTAGCACGATGATTGTTCTGCCAAAGTCAGAAAACATACTCGACTTTATCGTGGGCGACAAGGAGATGTGGGTTGTAAATGGAAACCAAAACTTCGCTTATGTGAAACCGGCGAAAGTTGGCTCGCAGACCAACTTAAACCTTATTACGGCCAGCGGGAACGTCTATTCGTTCATCCTTACGGAGATATCGGAGGACCCGCAGGCTCAGGCAGACGTCAAGATCTTCATTGAACCGAAAGAAGAGTCAATGATCACGGCGGCTGGTGCGGGACCACGGTTCGTTTCCGCTAAGGAATTGGATTCAGTCAAGCTTCAGGTTGAACAGGCGAAAGAAGAAACCCGGCGTGCCAAGGAAGCTACGCAAACTGCCGTTGACACTGGCATCAGTGCGTTCATTCACAATGTCAGATTTCCTTATCGCTTCGAAGCCGGAAAACGTCCGTTCAATATTCGTGCCATGTACACGGATGACCGTTTTACATACATCCAGGCCAGGCCTGAGGAAGCGCCGTCCCTATACGAAATCAAAGACGGCAAGCCGAATCTCGTCAACTTCGATTATCGAAACGGTCTTTACATCGTTGGCAAAATACTGAGCGATGGATACCTCGCCATTGGGAAACAAAAGCTCGCGTTTTCCAAGCAGGATTGATTATGACGAACCCAGATAACCAACCACCGGACTTTAAGGACAACAGAAAACCGCCTGAAGGCGTCATCTTCGCCAACAGTCAAACCATCGTCCTTGCCATCATTGCGCTGGTGATGATTCTAGTGATCGCATTTTCAAGCCACAATGCGCCACCGGCAAAGAAAGAAACGGCACCACCGCCTCCACCAGAGATGAGTCAGCCGCGGATCGAAGAGTACAAGCGACGTATCGAGGAGCAAGCCCGGAAGGTTTCACAAGAGCAGACACAATTGGCGCAAGCCAAGGCCGCAACTGCGGTGCTTGCAGCGACGGCTGAACCCATTGGACCTTATGACCGGCGTCCGCTGGAAGCTCGGACCTACGCATCTGCTCAACCTTCATACATGCCTCCGCCGGAAAGAAGTCCGATTGAACAGGATCAGGAAAAGCGAAACTACCAATCGCTCTATGCGTCAAATATCGCGCTTAGTTACCGGGACCGGAATCCAGATGACCGCAGGTCCATCGGCTCGCTTGCCAGCGCACTCGCGAAACCTCAGCGGGTTCCACGGTTCGAAGAAACTGACGAAGACGCCGCTGTTAGCGAAATCGCCGATAAGAGAAGTAAGAGCTATGAAGAAATCAACAAAGCCACCGGCACCAAGTACCGCTTGTTTGAAGGCACTGTTGTTGAGACCGCTCTTACCAATCGCCTTGATGGCGCTTTTTCCGGCCCAGTAAATTGTATGACTACCATCGACATTTATTCGCACAATGGCCAGCGCCTCCTGATTCCGGCAGGCACACGCGTGATTGGCGAAACAAAACGCGTTGACGCTTTCGGCCAAAATCGCCTGGCCGTTGTGTTCCACCGGCTCATCATGCCAGATGGTTTTTCGTTGAGTTTGGATAAATTTCGCGGCCTCAGCCAAATCGGCGAAACCGGCCTAAAAGATCAAATCAACCATCACTATTTGCAGGTATTCGGCGCGTCTATCGCCATCGGTGCAATCGGCGGCCTCGCGCAGGCGAACAGCCGTACCGGCGCAGATGTTTCTGGCCTGGACGTCTATCGCCAAGGAGTAGCGTCCAGCCTATCGCAATCGTCCCTGCGGATTCTAGATCGTTACCTGAGTATTTTGCCGACTATTACCATCCGGGAAGGGCAACGAATCAAGGTCGACCTTACAGCCGACTTGCTCCTTCCCGCTTACGAAAACCATCAGATGCCAAACGAAATTTAGGAGAACAATTATGCGCTGGCTTTACAATCGTCTCTTTCGTGGAATCGGAATTGTGATCGCTATTGGAGCGATTACCGCATTGTATCTGGGCGTCATTCACGTGACACAGAAACACTAGAACCAAAACAGAGGACCAAAATGAAACGCTATATCAAACAAACGCTCGTAGTGTGTCTGGTGGTAATCATGACGTTTTCCCCACAAGCGCACGCCTTTCTCGGCTTTGGTGACATCGTCTTTGACCCGTCTAATTTTGAGGAAGCGGTGCAGCAGCTTCTTCAAATGGAAATGCAATACGAACAACTAGTTCAGCACTACGTTGTTCTCAAGAACCAATACGAACATATGCGCCGGATGGCGCAAATTGTGCCCGTAAACATGGTCGCCCGATACAAGGCCCTCGCCACGCCTTGGCGGCAGTCTTCTGCGTCGAACATCTATGGCACAACCGGCGGGTGGACATCCAGCATCAACACTGGCTTTGGCGTCGCTTCAGGGTACGCCGCTTCTACGGAGCGGCTCGGCCAATACGGCAATGCCTTTGGCAATATTCCAGCCGACCAACAGGAGCGCGTCAAAACAAGCTACGCCACGGTTGAATTGGCGGACGGAGCCAACCTCGCAACCATTGATACCGTTGGCCGACTTCGCGCCAACGCAAAAGATGTCGAACGGGCCATTCAAGGCTTGGAAGAGGATTCGCTTTCCGGTGATCCTAATATGAACACGGAAATCGCGGTCTTAAACAAAATCAACGCCGCCAATTTAATCGGTGTACGAAACTCACAGGACACTAACAAACTTCTGGTGGCGCTTGCCGAAAGCCACGCCGTTGAAGCCAAACGTGCACGCGACGCTGAAGCGCGCGCGATCAACAACCACATCCGGTTCGTGGCGGAAGGCAAAGCCGCCATGGCCGCCCAAAGCGCGCAAGTGAGCGAAGCGATGCTCGCTTGGCGACTGCCGTAACCACGACCTCAGGAGAATTTATGCCCGGGTCACTAAACGATCTATTCACCGGTATCACACAACTCATGAACGAGAACGCTGGCTTGTTTGAAGCGATGGGCACGAACATGTTCAGGGGATTTGCCTTGATCTTGATCGCCTGGTACGGAGCAAAAAGTGCGCTCGCCTCCGCCAGCGGAGGTACTGGACCACTGTTTCATTTCGACCACTTTGCGAGCCTGCTCATGACCATTTCATTCGGGTTCGGCATGATGACCTACTACAGTCAACCCATCCCTGGTATTGGATTGAGTTTCAATCATCTGATCACGGATCAAGGCCTGTCCTTGGCAAATCAACTGAACCATTCCACTGTCCAAGAGATCTCGGACCGCTTCGCCAACTTGCACTTCGGAATGGAATTACCGACGCTAACCCTTGCCTTCAACGTCGTAGAATTCATGCGTTACGCGACGGTAACGATTTGCCTAGTAGTCGCACTAGCCGCCGTCTACACCGTGATTTCCTTCGGCTACGTTGCCATGGCTATCGCCGTTCTCCTTGGGCCCATATTCATTCCCTTTTTCATTGTTCCGGAATTGGAATGGTTGTTCTGGGGCTGGCTGAAGGCTCTTATTCAATACTCATTTTATCCAGTGGTTGCCAATGCTTATCTTCTCGTATTCGGTCACATGTTGATTCGGTTCGTTGACGCCCATCCGCCACCATATGACGGCGGAATGGTTGCCGTGTTGTTCTTTCCGCTGGTCATGCTATTGATCGCATTTACATTCGGCATTCTCAAAATTCCGTCACTCGTCAACTCACTATTCACGGGCCGGTCCGGTGAATCCGCAGTTCCCTATCTCTAAAGGAGAAACCATGTCTGACGCTCATTTAACGCTGCCATCACCCAACGACTTCAACCAAGCCAAGGCCCAATATCTAGAACACAATGGCTCAACCGTCGTGACTAATTCACATTTGAAGGTAGCGCTTTTCTGCTTGTCTACACTCCTTGTCGGCCAGCAGATCTTGATGTTCAGAATGTATGAAACATCGCGAAATGTGAAGTCTATCGTGATTCGAATTAACGAAGTTGGACGTGCCGAAGCGGTCAATTATCCCGGTTTGCAATACCAGCCGCAAGAGTCCGAGATCAAGTATTTCCTCATCCAATTCGTGCACGATCACTACGGGCGGATGCGCGCAACGCTTCAGGAAAACTTCGGACGCTCACTGTATTACCTGGATGGCCGGTTGGCCGAGGAAATCATGGAGAAAAACAAGAAGACAAAGGCCTTAGAAACTTTCCTTTCCGGCCAGGGAGAAGAAGTCGACATTAAGGTAAAAGGCGTCTCTGTCGAAGACCTCCGCAAAGCTCCGTACCGCGCCACCGTTGATTACGAGAAGGTCTACTATCAGTCTTCCACGCGCCAGGAAATCAGGCGCGAACGCTACGTCGGGAACTTCGTTTTCACGGTCAAAGAACACGTAACGAACGCTCTGATTCCGGTCAACCCATTGGGTCTAACAATCACCTACTTTCGAGAAGATCAAGCCTTCCAATAGGAGTTCTTATGTTTGCAAATGCCTTCTTCGGAGCAACGATTGTTTGCCTGGTTCTTGGGATCTACCTATTGCAGGAATGCCAATTCCTGATCCCCTATCGTTCGCTCATCTTCGGCAAATATGCCGAACCTATTGCGGTCTTCACGGCTGTTTTCTTTCTGAACTTGTTTGCAGCCTTTTATGCGATTGGCCGCAAGCTCGGACTCAAAGACACGGGCATGAAACTTGCCCACTTAGAGAAGCAACTACGGACAGGACCAAGCGTTTCAGAGGAACTATCTGACCGCTTGAAGGAGTAAAACGTGGACCGTGACCATACACCCGATACCCGTGAGATTGAGCCCCCTGCCAAGGAAATCGAACGCGAACCGAAGCCCCGCGAGAAGCAGCCAGAACGTCAAGAACGCTATTCGATCACCGATCGTGAGCAGGAAACTCTCTTCGATGTTGGCCGCTTCCGGACTGTAGCAGTGGAAGACCTCGTCAACCACCGTTACGACGGCAAAGGCAGCGAATTGCGTGCCGACCTGCGATCACTTCTTGCCCAGGGACTCGTCGAACGCCGTACGGCTTTTGTTGAGCAAGGCCGACATAAGCTTGCCGTTTTGGTTCTTACAAAGGCAGGACGAAAAGTGGTCGAGGCCAAGCGAGCTGATCCCGAGCAGTCCGTTTACTCCGGCTTCGTCAAGCCCGGAGAGGTTGCGCACGATGCAGCAATATACCGAATGTTTCACAAGGAAGCGGCTAATATCTCGGCCCTTGGCGGGACAATCAAACGCATTGTCTTGGACTACGAACTGAAGAGAAAGATCTTTTCGCCGCTCGCCAAGGCGCGCGGACAAGCTCCGCTTGAATACGCACGACGTCAGGCTGAAATCGCCCGTGACAACAACCTTAAAATCGTCAACGGGAAGATCCCACTGCCGGATCTGCGCATTGAATATGAAACGGCGGAAGGCGAAATGACGCGTGTGGACTTGGAACTCGCAACACATCATTACCACGGCTCCCATCTTCAAATCAAAGCCGAAGCCGGATTCAAAATGTACGGCGATGCGTCCATTGCCAATCGCAGTCCTGTAGTAGATGGACACGAGATCACGGCGGACATCCTTTCCTTGTGAGCACTCCATGGCACAAATCCAACTAACAAATGAGGAACGCATCCACGCCCTTAGGCGCTTCGATTATTCGGAAGCTCAGGCCAAACTTGTCTGCCATGCGGCATTGCAAGGCGGGTACGTTTTGGGCCGTCAAGCAGCTCAATTCCTGGCGCAGGAAGGAGGCGGATCACTCACTGATCTTATCGAAAAGATCTTCATTAACTGCCACGCCAGCGCCATGGCATTTGACCGAAACGTCCACCTTTATCATCTGTTCGCCAGATCCTTATATTCGGCACTCGGCCAGGAAGATAACCGAAACCGCCGTCAGCGGGAGTGCTCGACAATCAAGCAAAAGCTGATGGGTTTGGACTTCGTTTTGTCTAACAGAAACAAACCCTTCCTCGCCACCGAGCACGAGAAGATTCAGTACTTTTGTGGAACACTCGGCATTCCGGAATCGAAGATTCCGGCTCGCGTTTATCGCTCCGCGAAAACAGCGCCAGCGTCCAGATACTTTGTGGAAAAGTATCCTATCTTTCTTCCATCTCCTAATAGTGTTGCTTTCTGCTTTGTGGACGAAGGGTTGGTGACAGCTTCGCATTTCGAGACGTTCCTCCGCCATTACAGCCAACTGTTTTCGGTGCTGCCGAGCTTCCAACTGATCTACGTCGCCTCCCGGCCAGCCCCATTCCGCTGGGCCGAAGCCGTGTTCTACAAGCACATGTCAAAGCGAATTGGACCCATGCCAACAGACCCGCTCGTACCGCGATTGAACCACTATTTTGAACTGCGGAGCCAATACGACGCTAAAGCGTTCGGAGGCATGGATCGGGCGAAGTTGGTTCAACTTCGCAACGACCAGAAGGAGTTTTCGGGCGCGCAATACGAAGGTCTATACACGGCGTGGAAGGCCGGAGGAAGCATCGCGGTCAGGCAGATTCTTTCCCCTGAATCTCAACCAAAAACCAATCAGGACATGACGTTTTCAACCCACCTTTTGGAGCACAACTATGACTTTCTCGGCACCATCACATCGCGGTAGTCCCAATTTGGGCGGCACGCTGGCGGCACCTGGGCGGCTGACCCCTCGCATTTCTTCAATTTTGAAGAGCGGTGTGCTTCGCGATCAGCAACGGCAAACCAATCGAGCCGAAAAAACAACAAGTTCCACGGATTCCGTCGCACAACTGGGAACGGCGGGGAATACCAGCGTGGGCGGGAGCGACCCCGGTTTTGGGCGGTCCAGGCTGCTAGCCTTGTCCCCCAAAACCCACTCCGCGAGCCTTGCTCGCTTCGAGGGTCACTCCCGCCCACGCTGGTAAGAAATCAACCGGGTAAATAACCGAACAAGGAGAACCAAATGCCATACATTCCAAAGCAAGCGAAACAGACCAAAGAGCGCGTCGAGGCGAAAGTCGAAGCGGGCCTTGTTCGCAAGCTTGAGAGCTACTGCGAATACCTCGAAAGTGATCGGGACTACGTGATCAGCCAAGCGCTTCAAATCGCATTCAAGAAAGACAAGGGTTTCACGGATTGGTTGACGGCGCATCCTGCCGCTAAGAAAGTTGGCATTGGAGGTAGCGCATGAGGACATTCGTTGAAAGCAGGAATCTACTCATCATCATCCTAAGCGTTGTCGTTGGGACTGTTGTATTCCAGCGCTTACCATTCCCGGAAGAAAACAACTTGTTGCAGCTATTCGCATTGCATCGGCCTGTCATTTCCCAAGTCATCAAAGCGGCGTATGCGGCAATGCTTTTCACCACACCGTTCATCACATTCTCGGTTCTGTTTTCGTTGGCCTACATCTACCTCTTACGCGACCGTCATTCTGCCGGGCTAGCGAAACTGCCGCCGTATCCAAATCCATCAACCAGGGACAAACTCTTCGTTGTGATGGGCGAATTACACCACGCGAAGAAACCCGAGCCTTCGGCGAATCCCCAGTGGCTGGTACTTCCCGATCGAGGACTCTTCACTGGAATCGCCGTGTTCGGAGCGATTGGTTCCGGAAAAACAACTGGATGCATGTATCCATTCGCGGAACAAGTTCTGGCCTATCGAGCAAGCGACCCAAGTCGCCGCATTGGCGGGATCATCCTTGAAGTCAAAGGTGACCTCTGCTACAAGATCAAAACCATTCTCGAAAAGCACGGACGCGGCGGCGACTACATCGAAATCGGTCTGGACACACCCTACAGGTATAACCCACTTCACAACGATCTCGACGCCTACGCGCTCGCCTACGGGATGGCTTCGCTCTTAAATAATCTATTCGGACGGGGAAAAGAACCTTTCTGGCAACAGGCTTATACCAACCTCATCAAATTCATCATCCTCCTTCATAAAGTCGTCTACGGTTACGTCACGCTATTCGACGTCTACGAATGCGCCATCAATCCGGGACTCTTGGAGTCGCGAATACAGGAAGGCGAACGGATGATTGAATCGGAGTTTCTTCTCATCGAGCTCGACGATTTCATGAAGCACCCTGAACTTGAGAAGCACCCCTTTGAGTTGGATAAAACCATCAATCGGATGAAGGCACCGTTTACCTCGGAACTCCAGGTAATTCTAGGCAACCTCCAAGTGAAATATGAACTCCAAACGGAATCCGGTTCCATCACCAAGAATGGTCTGTGGTCCGATGAAAAGCGCCAGCAGTTTGAAGCGGTCAAACGTTGGTTCCACCATGACTGGTCACGCATCGATCCCAAGCTCAGAACTTCTATTGTGGAAGGCATCTCCGTCTTCCTATCCCTGTTCGACGATAACCCGGCGGTCAAGCGTGTTTTTTGCCCGCCGAAGGAAACATACGATCCAGTGGCGAATGTCGACGGACGGTACGGCATCCCCATGCCACAATTCGCCGAGCTGATTGAAAAGGGAGCCGTGTGCGCCCTGAACTTTCCAGTGGCCGCAAATCCGGGTTTGGCCAGAGCCATCGGCACAATGTTGAAACAGGATTTCCAGCGCGCTGTGCTGTTGCGCATTCCCCGGATGGAACGAGAGCCCGGCTCTCATTGGCGGGAAGTGATGTTTCTGTGCGATGAATACCAATCCTTCGCCACGGTCGGCGAAAGCGATCCAAGCGGCGACGAAAAGTTCTTCGCGCTTTCCCGGCAAGCCAAATGCATTTCGATTGTGGCCACTCAAAGCATTAGTTCGCTCCGTTCCACATTATCCGGCGAATCCTGGCGAACTTTGCTTCAAACATTCCGCACTAAAATCTTCCTATCACTGTCGGATGATTTCAGCACCAAAACGGCCAGCGAACTCTGCGGTAAGGAGGAGCAACTCAAGCTCAACTACAGCATTTCCGAGCACGGCCAGGACGCCGGAGTCAGCGTTCTCACGGGCCAGGCCGCCGCGCACAAGTCAACCGTCGGAACTAGCAAGGGCTACAACCTCCAGCGAGACTTCGTCTTTGAACCGAAGATCTTCAGTGAACTCAAGAACGCTCAATCTATCGTTCTTGCCTACGACGGCCTGAACCCATGGCCGCCTTCGTATTGCTATTTGAAGCCGTACTACCTTGATCCGAACACAACCTACTTCGAGCAACTGGCGCGAGGTGAATTATGACTGGCTGGGATTTAATTCTCCCTTTCTTGCGTCCGATTGAATCGCTGCTGAAAGATCCGGAAATATCGGAGATACTCGTCAACGGTTCCGCAGCGATTTTCATTGAAAAGCGTGGTCAACTGCACGAGGTTGAAGGTGTGACCATCTCTGAAGAGTTCCTTAAAGTTGCCCTGAAGCACATCGCCAGAATCCTGGACGACGACATCGGCGAAGAAAAGCCCTTGTTGGACGCCCGACTGCCGGACGGCTCGCGCATCGCCGCCGTCATTCCGCCTTGCTCGGTCATCGGCAGTGTTCTGGCCATTCGCAAGTTCAACAGCAAGCTCTACACCGCCGAGGAATTGGTGCGAATCGGCAGTTTGGCCCCCGAAGCATTAGCCGCGCTCCAAGACGGAATTCGTCGTCACCAAAGCATCCTGATTTCGGGAGGTGCTGGAACTGGGAAGACAACGCTGCTGAACGCGCTTGCATCATTCATCGCGCCGGAGGAACGGATCGTTGTTATTGAGGACACCGCGGAAATTCAAATTGCCCAACGGAACCTTGTGCGGCTTGAAGCACGGCGCGAACAGCCGAACG
This sequence comes from Bryobacterales bacterium, assembly GCA_043755435.1. Taxonomy (GTDB): domain Bacteria; phylum Acidobacteriota; class Terriglobia; order Bryobacterales; family Bryobacteraceae; genus JANXSF01. Next base: position 10,106 of record JAYUSZ010000152.1, read on the forward strand.
TGCCTGCGGTTACCATTCGTGATCTTCTAAAAACCACATTACGGTTACGGCCTGACAGGATTGTTCTGGGTGAAGTGCGCGGCGGTGAGGCGTTTGATCTTTTGCAGGCTCTCAATACCGGCCATGGCGGATCCCTTTCAACCATCCACGCAAATTCCGCCAAAGATGTCTTGTCCCGATTCACCACCTGCGTCCTTCTGTCAGGTATTGAACTGCCATACAAAGCGATCCGCAGCAACATCGCCGAAGCACTGGATCTGATCGTTCACATCGAACGGCGGAATGGAAAACGCATCGTCAAAGAGGTACTCCGAATTGACCGGTACGACCCGGCCACCGATCAGTTTGAATTTGAAGCTATCTACCGGAAAAGTGAGGCAGCCCAATGCTGAAAAAAGAAACCGTCGCATCGGATTTCATTCGAGAGAACTTCCGGCCCGATGATCGGCTGGCGGTCGTTCTTGTGAACAAGCGAAGCCAGGAAGTGATTCAGAGAATCACAACTGCCGAGAACATGGCGGGTACGGAAGTTCAAGACTGGCTCAGGCATAAAAATGCCGACCGGTTTGAGGTCTATCTATCCATGAACGCGCTCACGGAATCAGCCGAAGGCCGGACCAAGTCTGATGTGGATTCCATCCGGCACGTGTTTCTGGATTTTGACGTGGATGGCAACGCCGCCGTAGAACGCCTAATGAGCCGCGACGACGTGCCCAAGCCTAACTATCTCCCCAACACTTCCCCGGACAAATGGCAGGCTATTTGGAAGGTGTCTGGTTTTGAACCGAAAGAAGCCGAGCACTTACAGAAAGGACTCGCGCGGCAGACCGGCGCGGACATATCTGCCACAGATTGCTCGCGCGTAATGCGCCTGCCAGGCTTTTGCAACCAGAAATACTCGCAACGGTTTATGGTGCAGGTCGAAAAGCATTCCGACGAAGTTTACGACCGCGAGCACTTTCCAAAGTTCAAGGACGAAGATCAGGGCCGACGTCAAGGTGCTTCTCCTCAAAAGCCAAAGAATCAAGATCCGCAGGCGGCATCACAATCAGAAAGAGACTGGGCCTATGCTTTGCGCTCATTGCAGCGCGGAGATCCAGAAGACGACATCGTCAGAGCCATTGCTAACCACCGTAGTGGTGAAAAGCACAACCCGCACGAGTACGCGGAACGAACGGTCCAGAAAGCAGCCGCCTCACTCGCCGTGGAACACGAAACCGAACCAAACCGATAAGAAAAGGAAACATACAATCGCCATGGATGCAACACTCGATATTCTCGTCAAGGCCATCGCTGAAAAAGTACTCTCCAGCGTCAAGGCCGAACTTTGCCGCTTCAACGAACTGCCTCGCGTGCAGCCCGCCTTGTTCAGGGTAAAGGAAGCCGCCACCTACATCGGACGGAGCGAGCAGGCTGTTCAGCACCTCATCTTCCAGCGTGAGTTGCCGGTTGTAAGAATTGGACGGCGAGTTCATCTTGATCGTCGCGACCTTGATGCATGGATTGAGAAGAACAAGTACTGAACGGGCTCACGCCCAAATGTAGCGTTCCTCCTTCTGCTTGAATGTCATACTTGTTTGTTGGGGTATTCAAAGTAGCGTGGGCCTGATATGACGCAATCCAATAGTGTCGTTGCTCCTGATAATTTTCACGCTGAAAATCACTTCGTCCCTCGTTGCTATTTGAAGGGGTTTGCTGGTGGAAATGGCAAGGTGCATACGTACCGAACGTTGGTATCGCATGCGAATATGCCATTCTGGCGGCCTCATTCAACAAGTGCGATTGGCAGATATACTCATCTCTACACAAGCGTGATTCGAGGGGAACAATCCGACCAGTTCGAGCGCTGCCTTGATGCTGAATATGAAAGTCCGGCAAAGGAAGTATTTGACAAGGTGATCTCGGATTCGAAGATGAGCCCGGAGGATTGGCGCATACTCGTGCGGTTTACTGCAGCACAGATCGTGCGAACACCAGCTTTTTTCCTGCGGTCGATGAAACGATGGGAGAAGAGTTTGCCCAAGGTTTTGGAGAAGACAGTCCAGAACACGGTACGACACTTTGAGGAACGCCGGTTGGGCCGCGATGTTCCCACTGTCCCCCATTTCGATCAAACCATGTCGGCATTCCCACTACGAATGACCGCGGAGCCAGCAGAAGACCCAGATCGTGTCAAACTGAAGACGGAAATCGTTTCCGGTCGCAGTCTCGGGCTGTTTCAAATCAAGC
>JAYUSZ010000153.1:0-1914 GCA_043755435.1 Bryobacterales bacterium
GGCCGGCGGCACCGACTTGCTGACTTTGATGAAGGAATACATTCATTCCCCCAAGCGGGTGGTGAACATCAAGAACATTAAGGAACTGGGCGGCATTGCTAAGTCCGGCACCGGGTTGCGCATTGGCGCCACGGTGACCTTGGATGAACTTGCGTCGAACGCGATGGTGCGTCAAATGTACCCATCGCTGGCGCAGGCGGCGATGGAAGTTTCCAGTCCTCAACTGCGGAACATGGGTACAGTTGGCGGTGATTTGTGCCAGCGTCCCCGATGCTGGTATTTCCGCGGCGGCCATGGCTTGTTGGGTCAAGACGAAAGCGGGAAAAGCTTGATTGCCACTGGTGAGAACAAGTACCACGCCATTTTTGGTAGTGGGCCAGCTTGGTTCGTCAGTGCCTCCAGTTTCGGCCCTGCTCTTGTGGCTTTGGGGGCAAAGGTAACTTTGGCTTCAGCTTCAGGTAAGCGTGAAGTTTCGATGAGTGATTTCTTCGTTTCTCCGAAGTCGAATGGAGAACGGGAAATTGCATTGAAGCCAAATGAGATTCTGACTCAGATCGTCATTCCAGCAGCGGGCACGAATGCAACCTACGAAGTTCGGCATCGGGAAGCAGTAGACTGGCCATTGACGTCGGCATCGGTGAATTTGACGATGGCAGGCGGAATGGTAAAGTCGGCAGCAGTTGTGATGGGTCACGTGGCGGCAACGCCATGGCGCGCATCACAAGCTGAACAGATGCTGACTGGCAAGAAGATCGACGCAGCGTTGGCGGAACGTGCTGGTGAAGCAGCGGTGGCCAATGCAACTCCTCTTTCTGAAAACGGATACAAGGTGCAATTGGCGAAGGTGGCAGTGAAGCGCGCCATTCTGAAAGCTGCTGGCCTTCCGGTATAGCCTATGTCGGTATTCAAGCGAGAAAGAGCAGGATTAACGATCATCGACGATGATCGCTGCGACAACTTGCGGTGGAAAGGAATGTTCATCGAAGCCGAGTGGGACCCCCAGGTTCCACACGGCAACGATCGTTTGTTCTGGTGCCACAAGACTCAGAATTGTTTGGGTCCTGACAGCAAACTGGTGGATGAATATGAGTGCAACGAAGCACGGAAGTGCTACTTGGCTTTGTAGGTTTCAAACCATGTGAAATAGAGAACGGCCCGGGCTGGAGTAACCAGTCCGGGCCGTTTATCCTTGGTCAGATGCTTATTCGCCCTTGAGCAGCACCTTGCTGGTTTCGCCGGTCACGACGTCAGCTTTTGAACCGTTTACGCACTTATCGCCCCAGACAACATTGTTGGCAGCGGGTGTTGCATTACCCCAGACAACACTATCGCCCCAGACTACGTTTGTTCCCGCGAGAACATTGTTGCCCCAAACGACGCTGAAGGGCGCGGTAGAATCTCCCCAAACTACGTTGTTACCGGTGACCAGTGTGACCTTTTTCGTGGTTGCGTCATAAACAGCAGTTGGAGATTGCGACGTTGATTTGCCAGTATATTTGTCGTTCATTGCAGCGTAGATGTCCAGATATCCTGCCCCTACCGTGAAGATGTCGTTCCGCACGGTAAACTTCGAGGAACCATCGATAACATCCGCAGTTGTTGCAAATCCGCGCCAGGCATTTTTCATCAGAAGGTATTTCACTTGATCCGGTGTGTACTTCGGATTCTTTTCAATTAACAGTAAGGCGGCACCCGCTACAAAGGGAGTTGCCATGCTTGTGCCGCTCAATTGCATGTAACTATTAGCCGGGTCGATCACGTTGGCGGGGTTGTTTGCCTTCAGTTTTCCACTGCCCACAGCAGAAATCTTATTGCCAGGGGCCAGGATGTCGGGTTTCACTATGTGGTCAATCATGCTTGGTCCCTTTGAACTGTATGATGTGGGCATATCATCGTTACGGGTATCGGTGCCGA
>JAYUSZ010000154.1:0-12294 GCA_043755435.1 Bryobacterales bacterium
GGCGCGTTGCAGATCTTCTGCGGCTACCAGCAGGCTTAGGTTCAATGCCGATGCGCCTTGGGAAATCATTCGTATGTTTACGTCACCGAGGGATTGAAAGACTTTCAGGGCAATGCCATGTGTTTCGCGAATGGAATCGCCGACCAGGCAGATTAGAGCTTGGTTTTCTTCGACAGCCACTTCGGCTATCTGACCTAGTTCTTCGCAAATTTCTTTCAGGTGGGCAGTGTTGTCGATGGTCAACGATACGCTAACTTCGCTGGTGGTGACAACATCGACGGGAGTGCGGTAACGATCGAAGATCTCGAAAATACGGCGCAAGAAACCGTGGGCCATCAGCATGCGAAGGGAGACGATGTTAACAAGAGTAACGTCAACTTTGCAGGCAATGGACTTGATGGGGTTGGTGCATGCGACGCGGTCAGCAACGATGCGAGTGCCTTCTGAAGCAGGATTGCGCGAGTTTAGAATGAGCACCGGAATGTTCTTTTCCATGGCCGGAACTACGGTGGCTGGGTGCAGTACTTTAGCTCCGAAATAGGCCAGTTCAGCTGCCTCCCCAAAAGAGATTACTTTGACGCGATGGCCACCCGGAACAATGCGCGGGTCGCAGGTTAACATGCCATCCACGTCAGTCCAAATTTGGATTTCATCAGCACCAATTCCTGCTCCGACAATGGCAGCTGTGAAATCGGAACCGCCGCGACCGAGAGTGGTTGTGAAGCCGTCCTGAGTGGCCCCGATGAAACCTCCCATTACAACAACCTGCTTTGCGGCAAGCGGCTTCACTTGCGATTCAAGCTTGGCATAAGTTCGCGGATAGAGCGGGGCGGCATGGGCATGGCGTCGATCTGTGATGATGACATTGCGGGCATCGACGTGGACGGCATCCATTCCAAGATGACGGAAGGTGAGCGCGACGATTTGGCTGGAAAGCCGTTCACCGTAGCTTGAAACTAAGTCAACATATTGCGGTGGGAATTCCTTTAGTTCTGCAAGTTCTTCCACAACGGCGGTAAGTTCGTGAAAATGCGAAGCGATGATTTCGGCGGCATCGGCGGGGCTTTCCGCGATGTGGAACTTTTCCAAAGCTGCAAGCGCAGCCATGGCATCCTCGCGATTTCCAGCGATGGCCTGGGCCGCAATTTCGAGCAAACGGTTGGTGGTTTTACCCATGGCAGACACCACCACAACCGGTTGTTGATCCAGCCGATCCTTTACGATTCCCGCGACTCTTGTGATGGCAGCCGCCGATTCTACCGACGATCCGCCAAATTTCATTACGATCATTTCGCTGTCTCTATCGTTCGCTCTAGCAGTTGTAAAACCATGTTCTTGTAAATCTGCACAGCTTCGATCAACTCCTTTTTAGGGACTCGCTCTTCACTAGTATGGGCAACATGAATTGTGCCGGGACCGAGCAAATAGGGCTGGCCCCACTGTCCGCCGAAGGCTGGAATATCGGTCGTATAAGCCATCACCGCGGTTTTGAATCCTGGCAGAGAACCGAGGTGCAAGGCTGGGATGCAAAGAATTTCCTTGGCTTCGCACAGGCCTTTGCATGCGGCTTGAATGGCTGAACGGGTGGATTCGGCATCGTTCACCAAGCGGATAAAAATCTCAGCTTTCGCGTGATCAGGGATCACATTGGGTGCTCTGCCGCCTGATAGTGTGGCGATGTTCAATGTGCTGGGGCCAAGGATCGGATCAATGGGAAGCTGGATAGCGCGAATGTTGGCAAGCGCATCGAGCAGTTTGTTAGTGGCCGATTCGCCGAGTTCAGGATAGGCCGAATGCGCCATTTTTCCTGATGCGATGATTTCGTAACGGAGCGCCCCTTTAGAGCCGAGCGCAAGCTGATTCGATGTTGGTTCGCCGTTGATTAAGAACTTGGATCCGCGTGGCTGCTTCGCCATGTAATAGGCACCGGCACTGTTGCGTTCTTCGCCAACTACAAACAGGAGGCCGAAATTGCGGTGGCCATCGGCGAGCAGAGCCTCAGCGGCTTTCAGCATGGAAGCGATGATTCCCTTCACGTCGCAAGCGCCGCGGCCCCACACGAATTCGTCATCTTCGGTGGAGGGGAAAAAGGGCGGAACGGTATCGAGGTGTGTGGAAAGAGTAACCAATGGGATGCCCCAGGTAGCGAGGACGTTGAAGCGCTTGGGTTCCACTTCGATAAGTTCGACTACACCGCCGGTGGGGTTGGCCATTTCGGTGAGTAGTTCGAAAACGCGCCGCCCCATTGCCTCTTCATTGGGCGTGATCGATTCGATATCGATGAGCATGCGAGCTAGTTCGATGACATTCATGAGCGCAAGTTCCTTCGCGAAACGGTCCTAGGGAACTACTAAGGGGAGGGAGAACGGGCGGAGGTGAGGAAGCGGAATACGCGCGGGAGGCGCGGCGACCAGCTCCTCTGTAGCGCTCCACCGAACCCCTCACCATTTAGGGTTCCAGTGACAGTGAGCAAGATATTTTCTTTGCTCCCCAGCGATGACGCTTATCCGCAAGCTATCACAACTTCGGCGGTTATTCTCAGCCGGCCCCTTTTTCCATGCCCCCCGTCGGAAACAGTTTACGGGATGGATACTAATGGCCGCCGCACCTCTACTGAGTAACTTACAAAGTAGCGCATTTGGGAGGTTTTCGTCAATGTTGGTTGGGTGTGGGTGTCAGAAGCATTGAGACTGAAGTGTTGAAAAATAGGCCGCCAAAGGGGACACTGTACTGAACCATGTCCCCGTTTGGCTCGCAATACCATATTCATGAATTGGGTTCGCTTTGCAAACAGCACTGTTTGTATTTTCGGCCTGACTTACAGGGGCAGGGTTCGTTGCGGCCAACTTTTGGTTCTGAGCGGGTGTAGGGTGGCGATATTGTTCGGATGAATGAGGATGGCGCGACTTTGTAGGAAACGGCGATTTTAGATTTGGGTTTGTTTCGCACAATTGGTTTTGGGGGCAGACTTTCAGATTTCAGTTTGCGGAATTCGCTGAGTAGTTTGACGAAACTGCGTTCGGTTCGATTCAGGAATGCGTGGATGCGATCGATTAGTTTTGATGTGGACAGGAGCGGGTCAGCGCTTTCGGTGAGGGCGAGATTGGCTTCGATGCAATTGGCGCGTTGGAGATTCCAGGCAGCGAGAATAATTTGATTGAAGAGGGTGTCTTCGATGGGGGATTTGGGTTTCAGTTCGGCCTGATAGGTTTCGGTTAAATAGTCGAATTCAATGCGGTCGTCGTCATTGAGCAGGACAGCTTGTTTTGCATAAAAGCCAAATTTTGTTGAATTTGCAGCGGAGCGTGCTTTGCCTTGAGCGGTAACTGGTCCGGTGGAATGTTTGGCGTTGGCGGTGTTTGCGATGATTTGTGCAGTGGATGCCATAGGATTGTCCTTCGGAGGAATTGTCCCATGGGGTTGATAGGCGGAGGAGACGGTAAGAGAGGGAAGTACTTGAAGGGAAGCGAGTTAGAATTTTGGAATGATGTGTGATTGGAATCTTGTCAAACCGTGTGCAGGATTCTGTGTAAACGTCTCTGGGATTACAACCAGCAACATGTGGCAGGGGTCAGTCCTCAGTGGATCAGTCTCAGTAATGCGGTAAAGCGACGCGATCGAGTGCTGCGACGATAAGCATTCGTGCGGAGGCTGTATCGGCACTCACCGGTGTAGTGAAGGCCATTCCGCGTCGCCAACTTGCGGGGGCCTCTGGGTGAACGCCGCTGAGAATTACCCAGCCTTGTCCAAAGGTGCCTTGGACGATGGCGGGAGTTCCGTCTGGATACTTTCCGACCACTTCGCCCCAACCGGTAAATTGAGGGCCATCCTCCCAATATTGATCCAGTGCTGGGCCCTCAGCCGAAGAAATTGTAACTGGGCCCTTTCGGAGACCATTCTTTTCGGCGGAGTAGAAGCCGAATTTCACACCTGAAGTGAGATTGAAGCTCTTGTGGGGAGTTGGGAAACTACCAGCCAGAAAACCACCGGCACAGATACCCAGGTAGTTCGTCCCACCCTTCACAGCGTTCCGAACCAATTCGGACGTTGTGGAGGATATGATTTCACGGTTTCGGCTGCTTGAGGCGAGCTTACCTTTAAGATGGTAGCTGGTTTCTGCACTCTGCTTATTGGCTTCTACTGTGAAGAAGTTCGCCAAAGGGTACACGGTACCGAGGCCTCTCCGCTCTTGATGGTTTAATTCGGACTTCTGTTGCTTCAGGCCAGGGAACCAGGTCCCCGCTTGGAATTCCGTAGATTCCGATTTACTAGGGTCGACGGGAGACTGGACCGGTGCGGAGCAGCGCGGCCAACTCGCGCACTACGGCCGCCTGTTTCGGATCCTGCGCCAGATTCCGCATCTCATGGGGATCTTGCGAGTGATCGAACAATGCGGCACCTCGACGGCCTTCATCCCACTCGGTGTAGCGCCAGCGTTCGTTGCGGACGGAGCGGCCTATGTACCAATCTCGCACCGCAACGGTATAGGCCGGCTTGTTCCAGACCGCTTTTGGATTCTCAAGCAGCGGCTTGAAGCTCTTTCCTTCGAGCCAGGGTGCACGTGGCAGGCCGCATAGTTCCAGCAGCGTTGGGTACATGTCGATGTATTCAACGACGCGGCCACATGCTTGTCCGGCAGTGGGCTGGCGCGGGTCTGCCACTATCACGGGTCCGCGGGCCGACACCTCAAACAGCGTAGCCTTGGCCCACATCCCTTTTTCGCTCAGGTGCCAGCCATGATCGCCCCACAATACGACGATGGTGTTTTTGCTTTGTCCTGTCTGGTCCAACTTGTCGAGAACCCGTCCGAGTTGTGCGTCCATATAAGAGACACAGGCGTAGTAGGCGCGCATCGCCTGGCGCGCTTCCATGGCAGTGAAGGGCCGTGCGGCGAACAGGTCTATATTTTGGCGGAACTCGTCGCCCGGCATGCCTTCGAGGTGGCGCGGTTCGGTATCGAAATCGGGGGGGAGTTGCATGGACTCTTCTTTATAGAGGTCGAAAAACTCTTTGGGTGCTGTTAACGGAACATGCGGTTTGACAAAGCCAACGGCGAGAAAAAATGGCTTATCTTCACGACGCGAGCTCTCAAGTGTCTGGATGGCTTTGTCGGCCACCGCGGCGTCATCGCCCCGGTCTCCGGCAGGCAGCGGCTCGTAGACGTTGGCCCAGGCGAATCTTTTGGGATCCTGCACCTTCATGTTGCGATAGGGTGATTGATTCTTCGTCCAGTAGTCCGGTTCGCTGGCTTTCTGACTGGCGCGCTCTTCGGGAGTAAACCAACCGACCGGCTTTTCGGGCTTCGTGGTACCGCGCTTCATGCCGTGGTTTTGCAAGTGAAAGATCTTACCTAGTTGGGTGACATGGTATCCGTGGGCGGCAAAATAATCCGGCATGGTCTGCTGTGCTGGGTCGAGCATCAGGTAGGTGTTGTTGTCGAGCACTCCGGTGGTGGTTGGGTATCGGCCGGAGAGCACGGAGGAACGGGTGGGATTGCACAGCGGATATTGACAATAGGCACGATCGAACCGGACGCCGCGCTTGGCTAGCCGGTCGAGATTAGGAGTGATGGCAACGGGATCTCCGAAGCATTTGATGCGGCAATCCAGATCGTCTACCACAACGAACAGCACGTTAGGCCGACGTGGTTCGGCGCCAGAGACGGCTACTCCTGCTGCCGTTGCAGTTGCCCACATGAATTCTCTTCTTGATTTAGGTAAGGGCTTTGGCATTGAATTTTGACGAAGAACTTGTGGCCTATCATAACTCAGAACATAAGTCTCAAGTTGCTAGCTGGATGGGACTTTCGGGGGGCCCGATTTCAAGCGGCCAGAATCTTTTAGCGCGCGACGGCTTCATATTGCCGAGACTGTGGCAGCAATCAATGGGGCTACCCCAGGTAGCTATGTTGAAGTGGAGATACCTCTTCCACCCAAGCCTCGGTTTTTGCGTTGTGAACGGCAACCCTTCTTGGAGGATTACGGTTCTACGTAGAGTACCTTGATTGAGATGTCCCGCAACGGGTCCTTTGTGAAACGTTAGATATGTGGCATTAGGGGCGGTTCTAAATGCCTGCCGGACCGCCGATGGGAAGTAGTATGCTGTGAACCATGCGGTTTTGCGTAATTTCAACAATACTCGTACCGGTTGTGCTGGCTCAACAGCCTCAACCTAAGCCCACAACTCCAAAAACAAACTCGCCAATACAAGCAACGACACCGGAAGTTACTTCGGTTGAGGGGCGCGTGTTGAATGCAGTAACGGGTGAGCCAATCAATAAGGCGTCAATCCTTCTAAAGGATCGCAGGAGGCATCTAAACATTCGCTACGATCCTGCGGATTTCTCTGCGGTAACCGACGCCAGTGGCAAATTCAAACTGGAAATAGAACCGGGGTCTTATTTTATCCTCGCCGACAAAAATGGGTTCATTCGCGATTACACTCCGAACGGGCCGGGTTCAACAATAACTAGAATCTCGCCAGGCCAATCGCTGAAACTGCCCGATTTCAAAGTCAATCCCGCGTCAACCATTTCCGGTCGCGTGCTGGATGAAGATGGCGAGCCGTTGGCAAACGTGTTCATACAAGCGTCGCAGAAGCGTTACCACATGGGTATTCCTAACCTTTATGCCGAAAGCACCGCTACATCCAATGAGGTGGGAGACTTCCGTATATCCGATCTTGCCGCCGGTCAGTATCTGATCAGGGCCGGGTACCGTTCCCAAATGGCTTCGCCTAAGATGGAATATTCGGCAACATACTATCCAGGAACCAGGGACGAATCCTTGGCGCAAGCCATTAATGTTGGGACTGGTCAAGATATTCCGGCACTCCGATTCAAGATGAAAAAGGAGCCGGTATTCAGCATTCAAGGCAAAGTTTCCGGAGCAGTTGATGTCGCCCCACAAATGGTGAGCGTGCTCAGTCAGGGTCTTGGACAGAATCTCAGTCAGTCATTTCCGCAATCCGCGGCTATCCGTTCGGATGGAACGTTTGAGATTACGGGAGTGGCTGCGGGGTCCTATTTCTTATTAGCAACAATCCGCCGCTATTCCACTTACTTGGGAAAGGTGCCTGTGGAATTGACGAACGCTTCTGTCGAAGGGATTACGCTGCCGGTCTCTGTGCCTACTACACTTCGGGGGACTGTTCGCTTGGACGGAGATTCGAAGGATGAACCCGGCAAGCAGCCGAACTGGCCGAGCGTGCGGGTTAAGCTTGTACCGGCCAGCGGAAGCCAGCTTGTTCCGCAAAATGTTATGTCCAACAAGACCGGGGAGTGGCAACTGAATAATCTCATCCCAGATAAATACCGGTTCGTCCTTTCAAGCGGACTTTCCGCAACGAACTATGTCAAGGCGATCCGTTCTGAATCGGCGGATCTACTCCGGGACGGCATTGATCTCACAAATGGTTTTAGCGGACCTGTGGAAATTGTGTACGGATCCGGGGCAGGATTTTTGCAAGGGAAGGTTGAAGACGGCAAACAACAGCCCGTGGCTTCCAGCATCGTTACATTGGTTCCCGATCCATTCCAACAAGGCCGCTTCGACTTGTTTCAAGACGTAAAAGCAAACAAGAACGGAGAGTTCACGTTCAATGGAATTGCTCCCGGCGAATACACTGTTTACGCCTGGACAAGCCTTCCTTCGGACGCATACATGAATGCCGATTACCTGCGGCCCTTTGCGGGAAGTGGGAAGCGGATTAGTATTAAGTCGAAGAGTAGGGAATATGTCAATCTGTTGGTGATTCCTTGATCTGACAGAAACCCGTGGATGCTAAGTTTCCCCGCAATCCGAATACCGCGCAATAAAATAAAAAGAAAACGCTTGACCGCGCGGTTGGTTTTTTCTGGTTGATTCGCTGGAAGGAATCTGGTGCCGACAAGGCTTGAGATGGGTTGATAGGCGCTTGTGCTAAGTTCCACAAGGGTTGTTTACGGGACTGCTAATGTACTCACGGTTTGTGGGATCGAACTGCCTGGAAGATGCCGCAAGATACGAATGTCACTAGGCCGACACCAAGGGAAAATATTCCTCCAAAAAGCTGTCCTTCGCTGGGTCAGACTAGCTTCGAAGCGATGGGAAAACCGACTCCTTTGCAGTCGCGGCTCGGTATGGAAAGTATCGATGTTATCGGAAGTATCGTATGTATCGTATCCATCTGACTGCTTACTTGAGGGCTTTGGGATTTTCCGATTTCAAGCGGCCAGAATCTTTTAGCGCACGACGGAGAAGAAACTCGATGTGGGCGTTGAGGCTTCGCATGTCGTCGTCAGCCCACTTTTTCACTTGATCGAGAATCTTCTCATCAATGCGGAGGAGGAATGGTTTCCTTTCGGACATCTGTCTCCAATTTACTGATACAAAGTGCCAGCGTTAACTACTGGCTGCACGGAGCGCTCGCCGCAGAGGACGACTAGGAGGTTGGAAACCATGGTGGCTTTGCGCTCTTCATCTAGTTGGATGATGTTGTTTCTGGACAACCGTTCGAGAGCCATTTCAACCATGCCGACCGCGCCTTCGACAATCATCTTGCGGGCGGAAATTATTGCTGAGGCCTGTTGACGCTGTAACATGGACGCGGCGATTTCCGGAGAGTATGCCAGATGGCTGATGCGCGCCTCGACGGTTTCAACACCGGCAACTTGGAGACGTTGGTGCAACTCATCCTTAAGATGGGCTGAGACTTCCAGGGCGTTGGCGCGAAGGGAGAGGTCACCTTCGATGTGGGCATCGTACGGATAGGCCGTTGACATGTTTCGAAGGGCCGCTTCGCTTTGGATTTTGACGTAGTTTTCGTAGTTATCCACTTGGAAGGAGGCTTCGGCGGAATCGACGACTTTCCAGACTACGACGGCGGCAATTTCAATGGGGTTGCCATCCTTGTCATTCACTTTGAGATGTGTGGTTTCAAAGTTACGGACTCGAAGCGAAATGGGCTTTTTGGCATAGAACGGGTTGGCCCATTGGAGGCCGGGCGCCTTGATGGTGCCCTTATACTTTCCAAATAGAGTGAGTACGACGCCGGTGTTGGGTTGGACGGACATGAATCCAGGCATGAGAAAAACGAACAGGCCGATGCCCAACATGCCGAGGATGATTCCTGCGGGTGAGCCGTCATTCGCCGATTTGGCGGAGGAAAGGATGCTGTATAAAGAGCCGACGAGGATGCCGGCTTCGACGAGTAACATCACCAAACCTGACAAGGCGGTGATTCCAATTTCTTTCATGATGAGCTATCTCTCCTTGAGATAGCATAATGATATCACTTTGGTATCTTTTTGCAAGCTTTTTCTTTGGAGGGTTTAGTACATTTCTGAGTCATCATCAGTCCTCAGGCGATTGAGGAGGCCTGAATGAGCTTCTTTCTTGAGTGGGAGAAGAAACCGCAAGGTTAAATAATTGACAAAAGATAAGGTGATAGCGATGTGGTACATGCCAAAGCCGACAGCTGCGCCAACTATACCTATATTAAAGATGCTGGCAGCTGTGGCGGTGCCGCTAACGCTGCCGCGTTCTTTCAATATGGCACCTCCTCCGACAAACCCAATTCCAGTGACAAGACCTTGGAGAATTCGGCTGTAGGAATCGGGGGAGGCACCGGTTAGGTTAGTGCCGATCATGGCTAAACCACAGCTACCGATGGCGACGATGGGGAACGTACGAATGCCGGCGGAACGGTCTTCGCGTTCGCGATCCCATCCAATAGGGAACGCCAAAGCGTAGGAGATAGCCAAGTGGAACATGTCAATAGACATTGAAACGAAGGTCATTTTGATGCTTAGGGTTTCGTGGAGCATGTAACAAGCCAGTGTATACCCTGAGGTGGAATTCATGCACTTTTCGATTTTTGAGGGAGTTGGGCAATGGTGGTCACAAATCGTTTGCGAATCCTATTTCCTTTTGTTTCTTATTGTTATCAAACGGCGGGTGCCGACTTTGAAGACACGGTCTGGTAGTTTTGTAGGCGACAGAAGAGATTGGCATTACGTACTTGGGCCGAATGCCGCGGGAGAAACCAACTTGCGAAGTAAGAAGACGGAAGCAGAAGAGGCACCGAAGGAAAAGCGATCGAGGAATGAGGAAAGCGCGGAGGTGTTGGAGAAACTGCTTGATCGCGCGAAGGAGACATTGAATAGCAAAGATGACTTAAAAATGTCCTTGGGAGACTTAATTCGGTTGCTGCAATGGCAAGAACAATCAGAAGAAAACGAGAAGGCCAGGGAGATTGAAGTCCGATGGGTGGAAGAACCGACCGAGGAACAAGTGAGCGAGGAAAAGCAGGATTAGTAAGGCGGGCAATTCTTTACAAGAGTCTACCGTCTCAGAAGAGGTTTCACAAATCAAAGGCGAGGTTCAAAGGATTTTCAGGACCGATTGGATCAGGAAAGAGTCAAGCACTGGTGCAGGAAGCGATTCGGTTGAGTTATGTGAATCCGGGAAGGTTGGGATTGATAGGGGCGCCGACGTATCCGATGTTGAGGGATGCGACGCTGACTCAACTGACGGAAGTGCTGCGGGATAACGACCTGCCTTTCGAGTTTAACAAGAGTGAGTTTGTCGTAACGATGAAAGACACGGGGTCGAAGATCGTGATGCGGTCTTTGGACGATTTCGAGCGGTTGCGCGGAACGAATTTGGCGTGGTTTGGAGTTGATGAGTTGTCTTACTGCCAAGAAGAAGCCTGGACGCGTCTAGAAGGGCGGTTGAGGGATCCAAAGGCGAAGGAATTGTGTGGATTTGGAGTTTGGACGCCCAAGGGATTTGACTGGGTTTACCGAAGGTTCATAGCCGAACCGGTGACGGGATACGAAGTCATAAAGGCAAAGCCGTATGAGAACCGATTCATACTGGACCAAGTTCCGGATTTCTATGACCGGCTTAAGAACAGCTATGATGCACGGTTTTTCGAGCAAGAGGTTCTGGGGACCTACTTGAATATTGCAGCCGATACGGTTTACAGCAGTTTTGATAGAGCGGTTCATGTGAAGCAATTGACGGTGCATAGCCGGTTGCCAGTTTTCTGGGCATTAGACTTCAACATTGATCCAATGTGTTCGATTGTTGCACAGAGGCGAGGAGACGAGATTCACGTGCTGGATGAAATTCAACTGCATCGGGCTTCAACCGAGGATGCTTGTACGGAGTTCATCAACAGGTATGGGGATCATCCTTCGGGAGTGTCCATTTATGGAGATGCTTCAGGGCTGACGATGCAAACGACGTCGGGTGTGTCGGACTACAAGATTATTCAAGCAGTTTTGAAACGCGAAGGGATTGAGCAGGTAAATTTCCGAGTAAGGCGATCGAACCCAGCGGTGAGAGGCCGGATCGGATTAGTGAATGCGAAGTTGAAATCGGCAGCTGGAGAGGTGGCGATCTATATCGATCCGAAGTGTAAGGAGTTGATTAAGGACATGGAAGAAGTTTCCTATCAGAAAGACTCGCTGAGTATTGACAAGATGACGGATCACCGAAGGACTCACATGTCGGACGCGTTGGGTTATTTAGTTTGGCAAGAAATGGAAGTAAACAACACAGTGGGGCCACAGGGCCAGCGGTTGATTTAAGGAACATTGGGAACGAGATGAAACTGGTCCAACAATATATTTCAAAGGAGCATCGGACGTGAAAGCCATTGAACGAGAACATCCGGAATACATAGCCCGGAAGGCGATGTGGGAACAACACGGCGACTTCTACACAGGCGGGGAACAATTCAAATCTCGCGCCGGCAACTACTTAATACGCCGGCAAAAGGAACCTGCTGATGTTTATTGGGAACGACTAAATCGGGTCTTTTATGAAAACTACATTGGCTCGATCATTGACTGGTTTGCGGCAACCTTGTTTAGACGAGAGCCAGTGTTGGCGATTGAAGGCACCAACGAACCTGGACGTGAATTTTTTGGGAAGTTCACGGAAGACTGCGATCTTAAGGGTACGAACCTGACGGATTTCTTTCGGAAAGTGTTTGTGAATGCACTGGTGAATGGCGTTGGATATGTACTGATCGACTTTCCTAGAGCAGACCGGCAGGCGTCAAGCCGAGCTGAGGAAGAGATGGACGGAACTTCGCGAGCTTATCTGGTTAGTTATGCCGCTGAGGACATCATCAATTGGGGGAAAGACGCATACGGGAATTTCGACTGGGTTGTAATTCGGACTAACCATTGGAAAAATGACTCGACCGATTCGGACCCATACGTTGAGACTCGTTGGATGTATTTGGATCGGACACGTTACCAGGTATTCCAAAAGCGCGAGGGAGCTCCCAAGTCGGATCCAC
>JAYUSZ010000155.1:0-4832 GCA_043755435.1 Bryobacterales bacterium
ATAATCACCTGGGGCATCGACTACATAGGAAGGTGTTGCGCTGTTTTCATCGACTAGAACTGCATTGGATCCGGCCGGTTTTGAAAGGAACGACCAATAGTAACTAAGCGATCCAGAATCTGAAGTATCGCTCGATTCACTCCCGTTGAGTCGAACTTTCGATCCGACGGCAACGGTCTGGTTTCTTCCAGCATTCGCTGAAGGCGCTTGGAAGGACCACTTCAGGTTCGAAAAGCTAAACGGAACTGAGCGATCGACAAGAAGGGTGAAAGTATTTCTGCTAGTCTGCGCGCCTCTCGCCGATTTTCCGAAATGCAGTTTGCCTTGGCCGGGAAGGACTTTAACAGAGGGCACATTGCTGGTTACAGTGGCAGCCAGAGAGGAATTCGATTGGGTGTCATTTCTCAGTTCGGCGCGATAAGTGACATACCATTGGGTTGCTCCAGAATGGCGCTCACTAACCAGCTTGTAGTTCACAATCGGCGAGGTGGCTGCTTCCTGAGCCAAGAGAGGAGAAATAACTAAAATCAAGAAGGTTGATAAAGCCGTAGCTATTGAGTATCCAGAACGCATGAAAATCCCTCGCACAATCAAAATGAACCGCTCTTCTGACCCCCACTTAGTTAGGTTCGACCGACAATTAACACACGTAAGCAGAGGTTTTCCGACTAAATACTAACATTGAATAGAGGTTCGCCCAATCCCCTGAATGGAGTAATCGAAACGGTGTACTTATAGTCTTAGTACTTCTGAACCCGCGCTTACTTATTGATAGGAAAGGTGTTGCAGGATTGCAAGAAAAAACACGGGAAAACGGGTCGATGCCGAGCAGGTAAACTTCAATAAAAGGATCGAAGACAAATAGGGATACTTAGTACTTGGAGGCAGAAGAGATGTTCAACGGAAATTGCGGGAATACTCGCTGCAATGCTAGAAAGGATAAGATACTTCATAGCAATGAACCCCCACCGCAAGCAACGGATTTCAACTTTGTATCAAGCTGCTTTGGAACTCTCAGCTTCAGAACAAGCTGCATTCCTTGCTATCGCCTGTTCAGAAGATCCCGAACTGCTTCGAGAAGTTACCAAGCTGATTGCTGAGGACGCGACCATATTGGTTGACCAGCCCATAGCGGATGTTGCCCTCGATACAAAATGGACTCCTGGATTGCAGGTTGGTCCTTATGCGATAGTAAGCCGCCTTGGTGAGGGTGGCATGGGCGCGGTATACAAGGCTCGTGACACTCGACTGGGGCGCGAGGTTGCTCTAAAGACAGCACATGCGGAGTTCAGCGGACGGTTTCAACTTGAGGCCAGGGCGATTTCGGCATTAAATCATGCTCATATTTGCACCCTGCATGACATTGGCCCAAACTACCTGGTAATGGAATTGGTGGAAGGCGACACGCTGGGAGCGTTGCTCAAAAATGGGCGTATGCCAATGGATAAAGTGCTGCGCTACGGATCGCAAATTGCCGATGCGCTGACTGCCGCCCACAACAAAGGAATCACGCACCGTGATCTGAAGCCGGGGAACGTGATGGTTACTAAGGCTGGCGTGAAGGTTCTGGATTTCGGGCTGGCTAAGTTCCAGGAAGGCAGCGATCAGTCCACAACAGATAGTGAGCCATTGACGTCCAATCACGCAATTTTGGGGACGCCGGCCTATATGGCACCTGAACAATTAGAGGGTAAACCCTGCGATGCCCGCACTGACATCTTCGCGCTGGGGTTACTACTTTACGAATTGGCGGCAGGCAAGCGCGCGTTTACAGGCAGCAACTTTGCTGGGCTGTCTGCCGAGATTCTCCATTCGCAACCTGTTCCACTTCAGGGCGTCTCCCCTCAGTTTGAACATATCGTTGAGCGTTGCTTGGCCAAAGACCCGGACGACCGTTGGCAAACTGCGCGGGACGTGAAGTTGGAACTGGACCATTGCTCTAAAGCACTTCCAACTGTTCCAATTGCTGCTCCCGCCGAAAAGAAGCGCCGATCTTTATGGTTGCCACTGGCAGCAACAGCCACCGCCGGAGCTTTGCTTGCGGTTGGTGGTTTCTATTTCCGCGGCAACCAGACTGAGCCCTCAGTTTCGCCACTTACAAGCACTCCGGGCAGAGAAGTGACTCCCTCCATCTCACCAGACGGCAACCAGGTAGCTTTTGCTTGGAACGGTGAGGATCAGAAGAATTTCGACATTTATATAAAACCGATTGGTCCTGGAAATTTGCTTCGTCTGACCACAGACCCTGGCGTTGACGTTATGCCACGATGGTCACCCGACGGAAAGTGGATTGCATTCCTGCGAATGCAGCCAAACGACTCAGCAGGTGTTTATGTGATGCCTGCTCTAGGTGGGCTGCAGCGAAAGCTTGGTGATGCCGACTTCTTAACTGCAAATCGCGAATATTTTGGGAACTGGTACGAGAGTCTGGATTGGTCACCCGATGGAAAATGGCTGGTAATTTCAAAGTTGGCATCATCTGGGTCGTTGCCAGGTTTGGCTCTGCTTGCAGTAGACTCCGGAGAAACAAGGCAACTTACTTCCCCAATAGGAGACCATCGCGATCGAGGCGCAACCTTTGCACCGGACGGACATGCGCTGGCTTTTTGGAGCTTTCCTGAGGGCGAACTGAAAGTGCTGCCATTGTCCAGTTCCCTGGAACCCCGCGGACCGCCGAAGACAATTTCTTTGGAGGGGATCTATTTAATGTTTATCCCTCCTTTAGCTTGGACAGCCGATAGCAAGGAGATTCTCTTTTCTTCCAGTTCCGTGGATAATTGCAAACTTTGGCGGGTGCCGGATATTGGTTCTTTTCCGCCTAAGCGGCTGAATATTACCGGCGATGGCGCCCTGGGACCGGCGGTATCAACACGAGGGAACCGGATGATCTACTCCAAATACGAAAAAGAGTGGAATCTTTATTGGTTGGATTTGGATGACAAGGGCATGGCTGTAGGTTCCCCTGTAAAAGCGTTTGACTCCACGAAGAGCGAAATAACTCCTGAATTCTCCCCAGATGGAACTAAGATTGCGTTTGCTTCTAACCGTTCCGGGAATGACGAAATTTGGGTTTGTCTAAAAGATGGTTCCAACTGTTCGGCCATCACATCGTTTAGTGGTCCGCAAGTGGGGACACCCAGATGGTCGCCGGACGGAAGCTCAATCGTATTTGATGTGTTACTGCGCACATTAATGGAGCTTCAGATTGTGGGTTCGGGTGGTGGTAAGCCCAAAGTGCTCACCAAGGGGATGGCTGCCCAGTGGTCTAATGACGGCCAATGGATTTACTACACCTGCCCAATCCAAACCAACTCCTGCCGGATTCCATCGAAAGGTGGCGAGGTGCGAACCATGGCGCAGGGCAGGCAGGCTCAAGAATCGCCAGATGGAAAATGGCTTTATTACATTGTTAGGAAGGAGCTGGGTGTTTTTCATTTATTCAGAATTCCTACAACTGGCGGAGAGCCCGCGTTGGTGCTAACGGATATGGATTGGCGGAATTATGCGGCTCTCGATACTGGAGTCTGGTACATGCAGAAAGACAGCGAACAAAGTAGCCTTTTGAAGTTTTACGATTTTGCAACTAAATCCACAAGGACCGTTCACAAAACAAGCGGTCTAGGTTATGCGGGCTTGGCGGTTTCTCCTGACCGGCGAAGGATCTTGTTTTCGCAGATTGACCGCAGTCCAAATCAGGATTTGATGCTAGTGGAAAATTTCCGCTAGAACGGCGAAGCTTGGTATACGTGACTCTATGGCTGGCGTGCGGCGCGGAATCCAACCATGCGAAATGCCTGGAACGAAGGCCATGCTGCTGATCGCCCATAGGTCCGCAAATCATGTCCTTCAAAGAAGAACGATCCCCCACGCAAAACACGGTAAGCACCCTTCTCGGGACCTTTTGGATTCTTCTTCGCTGATACAGAATAGTATGTCCGGCTGTACCAATCCTGACACCATTCCATTACGTTGCCAGCCATGTCCATTGCACCGTATGGAGATGCTCCGCTTTGGGTCTGAAACTCGCCGCGCTTGCTGCCATCGTAATAACCGACTAACTGCCCTGTGTCAAACTTTTGTGCTCCAGCAAAATTCGCATGGGCATAGTCAATTTTGTTGCCCCAAGGGAAGCGGCGTTGATCCGTCCCACGGGCAGCCTTTTCCCATTCAGCCTCAGTAGGTAGGCGATACTTCTTTTCAGTCTTTGCCGAAAGCCAATTGCAATAAGCAGTCGCGCCATCCCAATTCACTCCCAAAACAGGGTAGTTGTCGCTATCGGGCGTTGCTCCTCCATGATTCTGACGCTGCGTCCAGTAGGGGCTTTGATCCTTTGGCACTGGCCTTTCTCCTGGCCAGAATTTAGGATTGTCGTAACCAGGGTCGTTCTGAAATTTCTTCCAGTCAGCGTTAGTAACTTCGTACTTGCCAATGTAAAACGCATCCAACTCCACGGTATGCACAGGTTTTTCTCGCGATTCGCCATCACCGAAGTTATCACCCATTTTGAACGCACCGACCGGAACGTAGACGAAATCACCATAACCGTCGTTCACAGTTTTAGGTGCATCCGCAGCCATTAGGGCAAAGGATGTGAGTAGAAAGATCCAAGATCGCATTGCTTACTTAGTCCCCTCAAAGAAACGATTCATTTCCAGAAAATGCTTCAGCGAATCCATCCAAGGCCCATATTCAGGGCTTTTGGTAGCAGCACCAAAGCCATGACGGCCCCGTTGGTAAATGTGAATTTCAGCCACGCCACCAGCTTTGTTGATATCAAGGAATAACTGCGCGGTCCCATTGGCTGCACCAGTATCAGCGGCGGCGGAGAGTAA
>JAYUSZ010000156.1:0-12284 GCA_043755435.1 Bryobacterales bacterium
TTTTCAACGGATGGCGGAACGCGGCAGCCCAGGATTTGAAGTGCCTGACGAATATGAATGAAGCTATGCAGAAATGCCAGAACTGTACGGAAATCAGTTTGCAGCCGTTCCGTCAGTGCGAAAAGGTCTGCCGGATACTTCTTGTAGTTATAAGCGGTGATTGCAACTGCCGCCGTACTTTTCGGCATGGAAGCGGCACCGCGCAAAGGCAGGTCCCGTCCCAACAAGCGGCGTAGCGCCATCATGGGATAGATGCAGGAAAAGTCCTCAACCGCATCTACTGGTAAGATCTGCGGATCGTGCCCCATCAGATATTGTTGCCTTTCGGGCAAGCGCAGAATGGAAAAAACCTCTTTTCCAATGCCATCCCGGAGGACGAACAACATGTCAAGATCGGAAAGCCCAGGGCACTCAACTACCCCATACTCATAGACTGCTTCCACTTTGCCGCTGGCAATAGCGCGTTCTTTCCATTCTTCCCGCAGTTGGTTGTATTCACCAAGACGAATAGGCATGGGCCGTCCAACAACCTCATAGGGCCAGCCACCCAGCATTAGCGGTTCGTCAGGAAATAGCTGCTGCTGGTTGCATTCGGACAAATCGGCGGCAGTTTGGCACATGAAGCGCCGTCCCTCTTCAAGCAATTGGTCGGTAATACCCATGGCGGCGCGCTCTGCAGCAGTAAGGCGCATAGTCTGTTTATGCTGACGCAGGCAGAGACCTGGATTCAGCACGCCCCTTACGGGCCAGTTGTCATCGGCTAGACGGGAATCAATCCAATTGCCAAGCAATTGTCTAGATTGCGTAGTCTTCTTTAAGAAATCATCGCCCAGTCTCGGGAGCAGATCACCTTTCCAAATGGAAGTCCGCTTCCGCAACTGGTAATCGAGGCAAGGGACAAGGCTGGTGCAGGAGGTCCACCAGAGTGCGTCGAACGCTGTTTCAACTTGCGCGGCGTGCATGAATTGACGATCAAAGAAACTCTCGAACATGCGAATTGCTTGGCCGGCTTCCAAATCGCCATTCACGTATTCCACTGCTGGCGCTGTGCCTGTGAGCAAAACCGAATGAGCCAGAATGGCAGACGGCAATGTGGATTCCGTAGCCCAACCCAGAGCTTCCTCAAAGTAAATCAATGGGCCGTGATGCATCAGAGGTTGATAGGCCAGCAGGAAATCATTGAGTTGAGTAACAGAACTGATTTGATTTAAGAATTCGTTTTTCGAAATTGGTAACTTCAGAATTGCGATTACATCACAATCGCTGTAACCTTCCACTGTGCCGCCGTCGGCTAGGCTTCCTTGCAAAAGCAAGCTGCTTAGACCTTGAATCTGAGTGGCCGCAAACTGCGTCATCTGGTCCACCAGATTCTTGCGTTGGAACTGAATTTTGTTCCGCCAAACTTCGCCAGTAGGAATGCTTGGTGTATAGTTTCGTTCAGTGCGGGACAAAATCTTTCGCTCTTCTGCACAGGCCCACAATGCTTCGTGTAAACATTCGGCCAGTTTCAGCCCCGTGGATTCCTGGCCAGTGATGCTGGCCAACGGAAGTTTAGGATATAGGGCGGCCAATTCCGGCATGACAGGACAATAGAACCTTGCCGTTCGCCAGTCTTCCAGTCGCAGCGTTTCCCCCGTCCAAACAAGCGCATAGGTAAGCGTTCCATAGAGGCCCATAAGACGGGTCCACAGCATACGAGTGAGCTGTTCACGATTGCTTGAGAGAAGTGCGCGTTTAGAGAACCGCCCGGACAAAATGTCGAATCGGGTTTGCGCCATTGAAATATTGTGGTGCCGGAGGTGGGACTTGAACCCACACAAGGATAGACCTTGGCAGATTTTGAGTCTGCTGCGTCTGCCATTCCGCCACTCCGGCACGATACGGCTATTCATAGGCTAGCAACAATTGCCCCCGTTTGCCAAATGCGAGAACATGAATTCTTGGCACAACTGGAAGTAATCTACACAGCAGCACATGGGGGATTCGCAAAAGAGGTGGTTCCCCTTGGTGGAGGAGCCGCCGTTTTCGAGCAGCCAGTTGACCAATGGCAGCAGAAAGCACCTTTTCGATTAAGGACCATCACTCCGGATATCTTGGGTCAGTCAGCGCCAACGGGTAGAGTTCTGGTAAGCGCATCGAGGTCCATGGATCGGTGGAGGAATTACCGATGTCATCCGTGATGGCCGTCATGAACACAAACTGCTTCGGCGCGGTACGTTGCGTTAAGGCTGTGCTTCCTCAAATGCGTGAACGCCAATCTAACAGCGCTTCGAACGTTCGCGCTGGAAGCGTTCAGTGAAGCGCTCGCCGGCGAAGTAAAGCCCTTCAATATCAGAGTTGCTCTGATGGAGCTGGGTATTCAGGATACCCGCATGGCCCACGATATCAGCAAAGGATCGCAATCGATCTATCCTCAGGTAGGCCGATTTTCCGGCCTTTTCCGCGCGTCGCTGGCAAACCCAATATCTGCCGATGCCACCGCCACCGCGATCCGCCACTTGATTGAGAGCGGCACCTGGCAATTGCGCCACTTTCCCGGTCCGAATGCAGCGCCGTTCGTTGACTGGAGAGCATCGATGACTGACGAACAGTGGGTGGATTGGAATGCGTTAAGCGACGATGCTTGGTACGACGCGGTGCAGCGGGACTTCGGGCTGGACGCCCGTAAACCGTAATTCTGCAGGCTCTGACCTAAGTTACTAAAAGCTAATTTATCTCTGTGGCTGTTGCTCGGGAACCCTGATTCCAACTACGTGCACCAGTTTGATGCGGGCAAGATGAATCGTCGATTCGCGCCTTCGCGGCATCAGCAGCTTACAGCCATCGCGCACAAGCCGATGGTAGGATCGGGCGGGTGGCAGCGTTATAGTCGATCCCAAACAAAACGAGAGTTCAAGAATACCGAGAGTTTTAACCTGTGGCGTGGCAATACCACGGCAAGGAAGAGGAGCTCGGGAATCAAATCAATGTCGAGAATTTAGGGCGACTAATCAAAGAGGGCCGCATGACAGAGCATGAGCTGAGCGCACAGAATCGGTTTGCGCTGGGCTTCCGGGGACACAATGGCAAGACAGAGGCAGTGCGGCGGAAGAATATTCAGACTTTCGTCGAAATGCTGGAGCGCGGTGAGACTATCTACCCGCAGGGAAATCAATGAGTGGTCGTGATGCTCCGTTCTTTTTCAAGACGTTCGCGGAACGCTGCTTCCGCCTTCGTGATGGCGGTTATGTAGCCCTGAGGATCTTCGAAAGAGCTGGCCTTCAGTTTCGCATGCATGCCCGATTGCGAGGCGTGCCCAGCCAGCCAGATGCCCGGGTGGAGTCTCTTTTGCGCGGCAAACGCGCGTTCAAAGTCGTTTACGATATTGGGGTAAGTTTTGTTACTAATAAGCGGCAGCACAACGCTAGGAACGTTCACCAGTAATACGGGTTTGCCTCCGCTCATTATTTGATAGCTGGCGGCACCTTTGGTGTGGCCTGAATGGAAGAGCACTGTAACTTTGGCATCACCGAGTTTGATAGTTTCTCCATCCTTGAGAGTTTTGTCGACCCGGATGGGGGTGAATTGATAGGCAGGATTGTCGCCGAATCCGTCAATCTTACCGCCACTTTCGAGCGCCGCTTTATCGCCGGGAGTTGCGTACATCTTCGCGCCTGTTGCCTTTTGCACTTCCGCCATTGCCGCCACGTGATCGTAGTGGGCTTGCATGGTGAGCAGGATTTTGATGTCCTTCATATGGAAGCCTAGCTTTTCGATGCTCTGGTTGATCAGAGGCAGAGAATCGGCAAGCCCGGTATTGATCAGGATGTGGCCTTGCTTAGTGGTGACCAGGAAGCAACCGAGGTCTTCAGTGCCGACGTAGTAGACAGTGCCGGAGATCTGGAATGGCGCAATGGGGCGCTTCCAGTTTTCAGGATCTTGGGCAATGGCGACAAGGCTGGATAAGGCGAGGAGAATTAGCTTCACTCGCCTCAGTTTACTTTAGAGAGGATGGACATTGGAAACCGGAGGGCCTCGGTTACAGCGCAGGTATTAGGCGAAGTCGGACTTGGCATCTTCGCACGAGTCGCAGCGTAAACGACAAGTCATGCAAGGTGCAGGATGGAGAGATGGCGGGCGTTTTGAGGTTTATTTAGCCTACTTCAATTCGCGCAACCAAATGTTGCGGAATTTCATGGTGGTGTGCGGCGCATCCTTGAAGCCGCTATGATCCTGCAGCATCAAGGGGCCTGGTGCACCTCTCCGCCCCTCCGCGCAGCTCTTCGCTGATTCCAGAATCGGGGTATGATCCTGCACCAGGACGCCATTCCACAAAACCGTCACAGTGCCTTGCGCCATTAACTTTCCATCGGCGCTGCATTGCGGAGCATGGAACACAATATCGTAACTCTGCCAATGTTCGGGAGGACGAGCGGCGTTCACCAGCGGTGGAGCCTGTCCATATAAAGCTCCGGCGATGCCAGTGGCATAGGTTGGGTTATTGTAGGAATCCAGAATTTGAATTTCGTACAACTGGTGAATATAAACGCCGCTGTTTCCTTTCAACTGACCCTTGCTTTCAGGCATCCACGGAGGTGCAAATTCCAAGTGAATTTGTGCGTTGCTGAACTTGTGCTTGCTAACGATGTCACCTACGCCGGAAGAGCACAGTAGCTCCCCATCCTTCACAACGCATCCATTTGCAGAGCCGTCTGTTTTCGTCCAAGCAGATGTGTCGTTGCCATCGAACAAAATCACTGCATCCGACGGAGCTTTGCCTGGGCCACCAGGTTCAACCACCCGTGGAGCATTCGCTTCCTGTCCGGCTGCAATAAGCGCGAAAAACAATACTAGTGTAATTTGCTTCACGGCTCTATTATTACTACAATTCGACGCAGGGGGAAAGTGTGCAACAAGCAATCCCGTTAGAGTTGTCGCCAAGCAAGGTGCAGGAATTTATTGCTGCAGGAGAAAAATTCTGTATTATTGACGTCCGCGAGCAGTGGGAGTTTCAGACTGCTGCAATTCGTGGTTCGAATTTGGTGCCGATGGGATCGGTACCCAGTCGATTGCAGGAACTGGAAGTGCAAGCCGACCAATCGCCCCTGTTAGTCATCTGCCATCACGGCGTGCGCAGTTTGAACGTTGTCCAATGGTTGCGGAATCAGGGATTGGAAAACTGCACCAGTTTAATTGGAGGCATTGATCAGTGGAGCCGTGACATTGATGCCACCGTTCCGCGATACTAAACGTGAGTAACTTATGAATCGCCGCCAATTTCTTATAAGCTCCTTGAGCGCCGCAGCCTTGTCCGCCCAGCCCATCCGTAAGCCGAACATTGTTTGGATTATGGCCGACGATATGGGTTACGGCGATCTTGGCTGTTATGGACAGAAGCATATTAAGACCCCCAACATTGACCGACTGGCCAAAGAAGGAACGCGCTTTACTCATGCCTATGCGGGTTGCACGGTTTGCGCTCCATCGCGCAGTGTTTTGATGACCGGCCTTCATGGTGGCCATACTAGTATCCGATCTAACCCAGGCGGCGCACCGTTGTTGGCCAGCGATTATACTGTGGCTCAAACCCTGAAACAGGTGGGCTACACTTGCGGCTGTTTTGGTAAGTGGGGGCTTGGCGATCTCAAAACGGACGGAGTGCCTTCGAAGCACGGCTTTGACCGATTCATTGGATATTTGCATCAAGTTCACGCGCATTTTCAGTATCCGGGGTATCTGATTGAGGACGACGACATTCTTCGCATTCCTGAAAATGGCGCGAACGAACGCGGGGCATTTGCTAACGATCTGATTGCAGGGGCAGCCGTTCAATTCATCGGCACCAATGCGAAACAGCCCTTCTTCCTTTACGCTCCGTTTACAATTCCGCACCTGGAACTGCTGGCACCAAAAGATTCGGTGGACCCCTATTCCGCAACATTTAAGGAACCGAAACCTTATGTTGATCCCCGGAAACATTACGCCGATCAGGCCTATCCTCTTTCAACCTATGCCGGCATGATCACGCGTCTTGATACCTACGTCGGCAGAATCATGGACGAATTGAAACGGTTGAATCTGGATAACGACACGGTTGTCTTCTTCACCTCTGACAACGGTTCAGCAACAGCCCTGTGGGACGATGGAGGATTTTTCAACAGCACGGGCGGCCTGCGCGGACACAAACAAAACTTCTATGAAGGTGGTATTCGCGTTCCGATGATTGCGCGTTGGCCTGGAAAGATCCCCGCTGGCAAGACCAGTGATTTCCCTTGGATGTTTGTTGATTTTCCGCCCACTGCTGCAGAGATTGCCGGAACGAAATCGCCGTTGGGCATGGATGGCCGGTCTGTTCTGCCAACACTGCTTGGCGGCAAGCAGGAACAGGCGGAGTTTCTGTATTGGGAGTTGCCGCGCTACGAGGGAAAGACAGGCACCTTCCCTGACGAAGTGCCCATGCAAGCGGTGCGTATGGGGGATTGGAAGGCCGTGCGTCCGAAACCAGGAGTGGCTTTGGAGCTGTATAACCTGAAAACCGATCCCACCGAATCGAAGGATGTGGCCAAGCAGGAGCCTGCGATTCTGGCGAAAATCGAAAAGTATTTGAAGACGGCTCGCACTAAGCCCAGACCGCAGAAAAATCCACCGAACATTTTAGTGCCGGCTTAAACTTCTTTCATCCTGGAACAAATGCATTGCTAGTTGCGTAGAGGGTGAACAGGAGGACTGTGTGTCCTTTTCATCTAATTCGCGTAACTCCGTTTCAACTGTCAACAAGTCAATGGTAAGCGGCCTGTTTGTTGCCAGTTGCCTTCTCTCGATTGTTTCCTGGTACACCACCATGGCTGGCATGGAATTGTATCTATCACAATGGTTCGCGTTGCTTGCATCATTAGGAGTGCAATCGGCACTCATACTAGTTGCATGGTTGATTGGAATTTCCAGAACTGGGAGGGCATTGTTGATCGCCGTCTACGTGATGACAGCGACGGTTTCCATTGGTTTTTCCTACGTTAGTCTCTATACCTGGTTTGCTGCCAAGGAGCGCCCGGCGCTGGTGCAACGCCAACTCTACGACACGCTGAACACAGCGTCCCAAAAAACAGAAGAGCAATTGGCGGGCGCTGCCACCGAAGCTCGCCGGCATGCGCTGGCGCTGGATGAAATGACCGTGGCCGAAAAAACACACGGCCATATTTCAGCGGCACAAGACGCAGATCCTTATTTAGCCAAGGTGCGCGAAGCAGTGGCGAAAGAAGCGAAGGGAGTTGGCGGAGCTTATAAGGAAGGAACGGGTGAAGGGGTTCGCTACACTGCTTTCGATCGTTATTCCAAGCTGGCGAATGAAACGCAGAAGCAATTGGAATCCAGTCTGACGCGCCTTCGTGGATACCGCGTGCAAAGCAAGCCGCTTGATCCAACGGACAAACAACTGCGCGCCTATCACGAAGCATTGGACGGCATCCCTTGGAACGATATGAGCGAAGCGCTGCATCAAGGCAAGTTAGAGAAACCGGAAGTCCCTAGCTACGCAGCGTCTATAGACAAGACTGTTTCCGGGCAGGAAGATTTGTTGCTGGCTGTTACCGAACTTGTGCAGGCACCAACGCCAAGGCACGTGTTTTCCTTCACGCTGGCAGCTTTTATTGACATCATTATTTTCCTCTTGGCCTACGCCTCGGGTCCCCATTTCTTTGGACCGAAAGAGCAGCAATGGCTGCGGGCTGGGGCACGGCTTGAGGGTGTGGATGACCCAGTATTCTTGCGATCTCTATTGCGAAAAGTGACAGTGGGTCCGGAGGGGTCGGCTAAACTGGACGCAGCAAATCTCACTCCTGGAGAATTGCAACTTTGCATAATGCTTAGCGGACAAGGCATGGCGGCGAGTGTTGAGCATCAAGGTGCGCAATCCTACATCATTGACCCACGTGCTTTTGAATCGCTGGTTGAAACTATGGCCAACGAGGGGATTCACTGGAAGGCATCAGGAGCTGCAGCGAGGTAAAGTCATCGTGCCGAACATCTGGGCTTTCTGGCAAGCAAGAGGTCTACCCAAACATCCGGATGCACAATGGGCCACAATGCGGTACACTGAGAAGGTTATGCCAGTATGTCCAGTTACAGAGAAACGCGCCATGTCCGGGAATCGCGTTTCCCATGCCAACAATAAAACAAAGCGCCGGTTTGAAGTAAACCTGCATGAACAGCGTTTCTGGGTTCCTTCCGAAAAACGTTGGGTGCGTCTGCGGATCTCCGCTAAGGCCATCAAGACTATCGACAAATTGGGTATTGAAGCCGTTTTGGCTGGAATGCGCAAGAATGGCGTTAAGGTCTAAAGGAATTCCATTATTATGCGAACCATCATTAAATTAGTCTCAACCGCCGGTACGGGCCATTTCTATACCACCACCAAGAATCCGAAGAAGACCACGGAGAAATTGTTGATGAAGAAGTTTGACCCTACCATCCGCAAGCACGTTGATTACAAAGAAGCGAAGGTCTGACGAAAGTCAGGCCTTCTTTTCGTTCCTCCTTTCACCCTTCCCTCAAAGTTTCTTTCCCCTAGTCCTTGACTATGTTGTACGGCCTGCTTGTTCCCAAACTCTGCCGGATGTAAACTCATGTAGGCACTACTTATGAATAGAAGACAACTGCTTCAATCTGCCTCCGGCGGCTTGACCATTCTGAAAACCGGCATCCTGCGCGGTCAAACTGCGCCGAGCAACAAACTGAACATCGCCTTAATCGGCGTCTGGGGACGAGGAACGGCACACTACAACGTCATCCGCAACGAAAACGTTGTTGCGCTTTGCGACGTAAACGATCTGCGAACCAAAGAAGCACTTCAAGTATTCCCTAACGCCAAGACATATGTCGATTGGCGACGGTGTCTGGATCAAAAAGGCATTGATGCGGTGATTATCTGCACCGCCGACCATCATCACGCCTTTATCGCTAATTGGGCGCTGAATCGCGACATGCATGTTTATTGTGAAAAACCTTTGGGCATTTCAGTGGATGAGGTTCGTACGGTGCGCGCCAATTACCTCGGCCGCAAAGCCAAAGTCGCCACGCAACACGGCACCCAACGGCACGCATTTCCAAACTTTGAAAGGCTTCGGGAACTGATACTTGATGGAGCAATCGGCGATCTGAAAACTGTACATAGTTGGGATAGCCGACAATTACCGCGACCCGGATATCCTGTTGCCGAAGGCAAAGCGCCTGCCTCCTTGAATTACGAACAATGGATCGGACCATCACCTTATCATCCATACAGCCCACAATACTTTGGCGGCTCGGCAGGTTTGAATTGCCTGTTCTGGAACATGTATCGCGATTTCGGGGTTGGCCAGATGGGCGATATGGGCGCACATACCATGGATTTGGTTTGGAACGTTGTGGACTGCGGAGCGCCTTCCTCCATCGAAGTGGATAGTGAAGTGAGTGACAAGTACAATCCCGATATCTGCCCTGTAAAATTGAAGGCCACCTTTGAACATGGGGCAAACTCATGGCGTGGGCCAATCTCCTTGGTTTGGTATCAAGGGGGACTGAAACCGGAAACACCAAAGAACTTCATTGATCTTGCCCGAATCGCAAACGGTGCAATTTTCGAAGGGACAAAAGGGAGTATTCTGGCCGATTTTACGAGTCGCATGATTATTCCCAACAACGATGATGGGGATTTGACTTACTACAAACGACGTTCCAAAGACGACTTGCTTCCATTGATGACAGCCCCCCCGCGCGCCGCAGGTAGTCCGACTGCAGGCCGCCGTAACCAGGCAGCTCGCGCGCTTCCCAATGGAATGACGGCAATGCCCAATTCGGCACCTGGCCCGAACGGCTTCCCTGTTCTTCAGATGATCGAGGGAGGAATTCCGCCTGCTATCGGAATGCCGAACCCTGCCATCGATTCCATTCTTGAAGCTGAAAAAGCAGGGATGGGTCCATCCCGCAATGGGGCGGATGCTTTTCAGCTTGACTGGGTGGATGCCTGCAAAGGCCAGCGCAATGGTGTGATTCACGGCGTCAGCAGTAAGACGCATTGCGATTTTGAGTATGCCGGTACGATGATGGAACAGATGCTTTTAGGTTTGGTTGCTCATCGAGTGGGAAAGAAATTGATGTACGATGCGGTCACCGGGAAAGTTACGAATTCAACAGAGGCGAACGATTACTTAAAGCGAACCTACCGCCCGAATTGGACTCTTAACGGCTAACGTTTCAGGACTCGGAATTCAATTTTGCGGAGCGCCCCGGCGGTGTTATAAGATGCAAAACCCAAAGGGACACAAAGTTTGGTTTCACCTGGGCGCAACGCAAATGAGTGTCCTTTTGTGACGACGTTGATGATTGGTTGATCATCAATCCAAGCGCGTATTCTATCCTGAGTTACTTGAAGACGAAGTTTGTACCAATGCTCATTCTCAAAATTGAAATAAGCACGAGTCTCGTTATCCGATGCATCCCAGCCGTCAATGCTGGAAATGCCGACAATATCTCCACCCCACCCGCCAGTAACGAAGGTCGCGAATGAGTCACTAAATGGAAAAGTTAAACTAGCGAAAAAATCATTTCCGCGTAACCGCCGTGCCTCCAGCCTGATCTCATAGTCAGTCTTGGGAAAATGACCGGTCCAGGCAATACCAGTCATCGGTCCGCCAGGCTCTAAGACGATTTCTCCACTTTGAACCCGCACGGAGCCGTGTCCTTTGAATTGCGCTTCCCGCCAACCCTTCAGACTCTTGCCATCGAACAGAGGCTGCCAATCCGGTGTTTGAGCAAAGGCTATAGTGGATAATAGTAAGAGTATGAGTCTCATTTCATTTCGATGTTCTAACCAATTAGATCACGCGATGTAACCCCGTGGGCATTCTCTTTCTATTGATCTCGATAGCGGCAAGCGGCCAGAGTCTAGGCGATCTCGCCACAACCCCACTCCCTCCAAACAACACTCTGGTCATCGGCGTTCTCGGAGGCATTGAGCATTGGAACGATCCCAATCGTGGCATTCGTAAGCTTACTCTGAAGCTTCGCCAAACTCCGGGAGTGCGTGCCGAATCCATTGAAAATCGGCGAGTAGGCACAGCCCTAAGATTAATCGAGAAATCTCTGGATACTAATGGTGACAGAAAATTGAGTAGCGAGGAACGCAGCCAAGCCCGCATCATTCTTTATGGGCAAAGCCTGGGCGGACAAGCAATCCTTCGTATTTCAAGAGCCCTCAATAAACGTGGGATACCCGTGCTGCTGACGGTGCAGATCGATAGCGTTGGCCGCACCGATCACATCATCCCCTCCAATGTCCGTGCTGCTGTGAATTTTTATCAACACGAGTTGCTTACCGTTTGGGGTGAAACTAAGATCCGTGCCGCCGATCCACAAAGAACAGCCATCCTTGCCAATAAGCAGTTTCACTATCCCCCTCTACTTTCCGACGCGCCTAAACCCAACACCTGGGTCAGACGCCGCTTTGGTGGAGGCCATGCCCGCATGGAGGCCGATCCGATTGTTTGGGCGGAAGTGGAATCCTATATCCGACAGGCCCTCAAAACCAAATAAAATAAAGATATGCTGAATCGTCTTATTCTCACGCTCACTTTCGCGCTAGTAGCCTTTGCTCAAGACAAGCCGGACAATACTTACGACTTCACACTGATGGGTGATAAGCAGTGGGTGGATACTAACATCGACGTCAAGGCTGGCGATTTGTTGAAGTTCACCGCCACGGGTACCATTCGATACCCGGCGCAACCCAACAACAAAGAGATTGGCCCAACCGGAGGCCCGCGTGGTTGGATGGACATGGTTCGCAGCTATCCTGTGAACGACGCCAATAAAGGCGCAGTGATTGGGAAGATCGGCACGCGTGATACTTCGCGTGGTTTTCAAATCGGCGAATTACGCGAACAGCGCGTTACCCTGGACGGCCGCCTGTTCATCGGGATCAACCAAATGGGAAATGATCAGCCCACGGGGACTTTCAAAGTTCATGTTGATCGCTACATCGGCAAAGCCACAATAAAGGCGGATACAAGTTCCATTGTCCGCATCACCCAGGCTCAACTCGATTCATTACCCAAACGTGTTGTGGATAAGGACGGGACCCAAGGGGATCGCGTGAACTTCATTCTGGTGGGTTCAGAACAGCAAGTTCGCGATGCTCTGCAAAGGGCCGGTTGGGTGAAGGTTGATAAAACAAACAAAGATGCAGTGTTTCGGGCCATTCTTGTGAGCCTGTCTAAGCAAGCTTATGTCACCTTGCCGATGAGCGAGTTGATGATGTTCGGCCGCGGACA
>JAYUSZ010000157.1:0-4825 GCA_043755435.1 Bryobacterales bacterium
TCACCCTCTTTTCCAGGTCTGGAGATATCGGCGGAGTGTCGTCCGGGATTTTCCCGCCAGCCTGATCAAGCAAGTAGTAATTTCCAACCGCGACATGCATGAACACTTCGCTTGTAGACCGAACACTTGGCCCCGGCCGCCAGCTAAACTTTTCTGCCGGAATTGCCTCAGCCAAGGAAATCAGTTGCCGTGACGCTAAACTCAACTCCGGCACCCACCCTTGACCCAGTTCTGGTCCCTGACCATGAGCAATTTGCACAAACACCGCAAAATAACTCATGATTCGGACACGGAACCAGTGCCCTCGCATTAATTCCAGATTCATTCCCTTATTGTACATATTGGCTGCGGCTTGCACTTTCCATCCTTGAGATCACCTTACAGCAGCCCGGTCCCGGGTCTTGCGCCAAATAACCCCGAGCCAATGTTGCTCACCTTGGTCATCACCACTAATTGAAAAGTCCTATCCAG
Organism: Bryobacterales bacterium; assembly: GCA_043755435.1. Lineage (GTDB taxonomy): Bacteria > Acidobacteriota > Terriglobia > Bryobacterales > Bryobacteraceae > JANXSF01. The sequence continues at coordinate 472 of JAYUSZ010000157.1, forward strand.
CACATTTCAAACCACTTACAGAAAGCGGCCTGCTGTCCGCTTGGTACCTCCATGCGATAATTCCTCCAGAGGAAAATCCCATGGCATCCATCGCCCAAATCAACGCAAGCTCCGTAACACCCAATGCCTATTCAAAGCAAGCAGTACTGCTCACCAATGAAGACCACGCCGTTTTCAGCGCGCTCACCACCTCCTACGAATCCGAACTCGCTCCACAAACACCAGTCGAGTTCGCGCTCTTCGCGCTCATCATCCTTTCCGCCTGGAATATTCAGCGCGCCAATCGACTCGAAGCCGCAGACGCCATCACCCATGGCGTCGACCCACTATTGGCCCCAACTCCCACCCTCGTCCGTATCGCCAGTTTCCGCCTCCGCGCCGAGCGATCATTCCATAAAAACCTCTCTGAATTCCGAAAACTCAAAGCACAGCGCCAGCCTAAACCACTGCAAATGCAACAAAAACCGAAATTGAAGAACGAACCCAATCTCACCCCCAAGGTGCATCAACCGCTTCAAAATTCGGCCGTGACAAACCAGCCAAACTACGATAGCTTGTTTGTACAAAGGCCAAACCTGTGACGATTGACCTCCTGTATGTCGCATTGAATGCGGGCCATAACGCTCATGAAGCCTGCACTCGGGCCTTTCGCAATTCATTTCGGGATCATGCCAGAAGCTCCTCGTGCACCGGGCAATCTGGCACATCCAACTTACGGAGCCAATTAGAATGGACCAAACTTTGCATATCGAACTAGATCCACCACGCATAGAGAGCGGAAAAGCTATGTTGATGGCAGGTTTGGCCAGGCGCTACAACGACAAAACGTGCGCTGCAATACCCGCACAATGGCAGGAATTTTCGCAACATCTGGGCCGCATTCCTTCGCAAGTTGGCACCGCTGCATTTGGAGTACTTATCAATGAAGACGACTCGGGAAATATAGATTATGTTTGCGCCGTGGAGGTTTTGGACTTCTCCAAAATCCCAGAGGACTGGGCTCGCCTCAAAATCCCGGAACAAAAGTATGCCGTGTTTCTACATCGCGACCACATTTCCACGATTCGCCGAACCTGGTTCACCATCTTCAACACTTGGCTTCAGAAGCCGGAATTCAAAGCCGCAGGTGGACCGGAATTCGAGCTCTACCGTGAAACCTTCAACCCATCAACAGGCTTGGGTGGTGTTGAGATATGGGTGCCGATTCACTAATGCCGCTTCGGTTGAATGTGATAGACCACCAAATCATCATCCTCACCGAATACAGAAACATTCTTGTGAGATCGAACATAAGCAGCCATCAGCTCAGCAGCTAGGTATTCAATAGATGCCCGGCCACTCTTCGTCCCATAGTTATAGGCCGCTTCGTCGCCTTTGGATGTTACAGCCATCGCGCTCACTGGCAAGGGCCGCTTTTCCACAAAAACGAATATGTGCTCTGTAGGATAGACAAATTCGAAATCAGGACGTGACACTCTCTCCACGGAATGCAATCGAGTGAAGTCAGACAGTTGAACGTGCCAGCCGCGGCCATAAATCTGAGCCAACTCATGGCCCGGAGAGACAATTGACCATTGATTGCGCGGAAATTGCGCTGCAATTTCGTACACCGCCCGCGCGGCCGATTCATATTGCAATGGCTCCGCCGCAGTTCTTGGACCTGCTCCAATCACTGTCGGCAACCCCACTCCCAGCAACAGCAGCGCTGAAGCCGGTCTCGCCACTTGCACTGGCATGACCTTCAAAATCTTGTCCATCGCTAAACCCACAAGCAAGGAAACAAGCAAACAAAGAAACCCTGCGTCCAGGCTTGGGTTAACCATTGCCACCAGCAGTAAGGAACAAGCAGCATATCCCACCGAACTGCGCACTTGGGCAATTGCCATCAGCAGGAAAAGTGCCGCCAAATCTTGTTTCGCATTTTCCTCGCCAGGCATTAGTTGGAACCACCGGCTCGTCAACCAGAACAAGGATATAGAAAAGAACGCCGACCTCCAGGATCCACCAAACACCTGCAAACACCGCCACGAAGCCAGCAACAGTGCCAACAACAATACAGGGCCGGTAAGTCGAATCACCGTCGCCGCATCTAAGCCACTCCAGAAAGCTACAGGCATCAATAATGGAACCGAACCTTCGTAGCTCCAGGAATGCCCCTGCAGCAAAGTCTCTATGGAAAGCGCTCGATTATAGCTATCCTGTGTCAGGAACCGGAGGTTGGCAATCGGAAAAGAAGCTGTCTTCAAACAGATAAACGCAATCAGAATCACCGCCATCGCTGTTTGCGGCGAAAGATAACAAGACCGTGCTTGACGTTCTTTAGGTTGCACTTCCAAACGGCCCAGAACTCCAGCCCACCGGGCCTTCCATTCGCTAGCGTGATACATCCAACGGAAACGGTAAGATAAACCTGCATTGATAAAAAGCCAACCAATGTACAGCGCTGCCATGATGCCGGGCAAGCAAAGTCGCCAATGGCCAAGAACAACCACGGCAATCTGAAAGAACAATGCGGTTCGGATGAAAACGATGCCAGAAAGTTGCTGCCAATCAGACTTCCACTTATCTCCAAGTCTGCTCGCAAAAAGAGGCAGCACCCAGAAGACCAGTCCGAAGAGAACGGCAACACGAAATAGGTTTAGAATTTCCATAGGTTCAGACAGAAGCGGCAAACTGTAAATGGTCGGCCTTCTTTAGTTCTTTGCAACATAGCCAGGTCGACAACAGAGCAAAGAAGAAAGCGCCTGTGGCAAATCCGTAGACTGCATCTGAATAATGGCCCATCCGGGAACAAACGTAACTAACCACCAGATCCCCGCAAAGCCCCACAACCATAGCTCGCAAAGTATGAAACGGAAGTGAAAATGCGAAAAACAAACTTGCGTTCCAAAGCCCCACAACAAGAAATAGAAAACCTACAAGAGCAATGCCGCAAACCTTGCGCATCACTGCAGTGCTGAGTACGTCCACCTGCACACCGGCCCAATAAACCACCATGCAGGTAAGAACAGCAAAGGGAAGAAAGCAGGCTAGCCGCGTCAGGTAGAAGCGGAACATAGCTCGATTGAATTCTCTGGTCTGCACCACATTGTATCCCGACAAGGAACGCTGCATGGCAGAGAAAAAGGAATGCGTGGATGCATGAACCCAACCTGCGCCAAATACAAAGGCAATCAAAGCCACGTCCAGCCCAGCTTCATAATCACCACGGAAAAAGATCGGCAAAGTCTCGCTGGCAGTCTTGCCGGTCCAGGCAATCCAACGGTCGGCAAACAGGAAGCAATAATACAACAAACCGTAAAGAAAGTAGGGGGCAGCAGTATGTACCAGGCGCGCCAACGGCATCCTCTCCCCTTTAGGAAAACGTCTGCCAGCTTTCTGATTGAAAATCTGATGCGCTGCCGTTGCTGAAATCCCTATCGCCACAGCAAGGCCGGAAAATTGGGACCCATACAGCGACACCTCAAACCCGTAGCGCAGCAATCCAGCAGCTGCCAATCCAGATGCAGTTGCAACGGAAATCCAAACCATTCCTTCCAGGGTGTAAAGCGCTCCGCTGGCTAACCACAGCAGACCCAAAGCAACATGAAATCCAATGGCCACCAGGCTCAGTGAATTCGGAAGCCAGCGGAAATATTCATTCACTAACCAACCGGCGCACCCTGACCCAAAAAGCACCAGCACTCCGCGCCTCAGCCACAATCCGCAGGTCGCCGCAGCTTTACCCGGATCCCCAGTGGTCAAATAGAACAGCACGCGCCAAGCCATCACCTGCACCAGACCGCCAGTAGTCAGGAAGCTCGATAGAGTGCCGATCGCCACCGCTGCGGCATTTTCCATATCCAGTTCCCCGCCCCATAGCGACACAGAAAAGCGGACCATCACAAGTGCGGAAATCAAAACTGGAAGCGCGAATGCCAGCCCTTTCACATACTCGAAAATCGTTTCCTTGATATTAGAATTGCTCAATGCCGGACGGGCCATTTTCAACTTTTGAAAATGCAATTCCGCCATTTCCAGAGTGCCGTCGTAATCGTAAACGCTCTGAGCAACCTGATCGGTAATCCCTTCGATTTCCATGTGGACAGCAAGGTCGTAGTTATCCAGCATTGGCCGCCGGACTTGCCCTTCTATGCAGTCTGGTAATCTGGCTGACATACCATCAATTCCTCATAGAGTTCGTAAAACTGCTTTGTGGTACTTTCAGCCGAATAGTGTTGCCGCGCCCTCTCCAGACCCAATTTTCCGAGCTGCGCACGCCGTGCGGGTGCATCGGGTCCATCCAGCAAATAGAGTAAATGTTCAGCCAGACCCTCAGGATATTTGGGCCGGACCAATAAGCCAGTTCCCGCCA
>JAYUSZ010000158.1:0-69330 GCA_043755435.1 Bryobacterales bacterium
TTTTCTTCGGTACTCATCCATCACACTATTCTCCAGCACTGTGGCTGGAAGCGGCCCGCCTGAAAGGCGGGGGGTTTAGACCGGGCACATTGAACTAAATACCGGGCTTGCTCCTGACGGCAATCCAGTGGTGGACAAAGTCACTTGCCCGGAAAACCCTTGCGTAGTGTTGACCAAAACGCTATAACCCGTAATCCCGCTAGGCGTAGCAGTCCGCGTGGAAGGCGCGGCAGAAATGGAAAACGTCGTATTGGATTGCACAATCAAATTTGCAACATCAGTTCTGTTTGGAGTCGATGGGCTTGATCCCGTAACTATTATTGGGTAGGTTCCCGGAGGTGTTGCGGGGCTAACATTCACACTCATCGTAGTTGAGCCGCTGCCGTTTACCATAGTTGTCTGCAAGAAATTTGCCGTAACCTCAGCAGGCATTCCGCTTGCACTCAACGTCACTGCGCCACTGAAAGTTCCCGTTGGAGTTACCGTGACTGCAAAAGTGGTTCCACTAGGAGAGGGTACCTGTGCCGCAGACGAAACGCCAATAGAAAACCCCGACGTTGGAACAACACTGAACAGCACTTGCGCCGACTTACTAACGCCACGGCTGGTCCCCGTCATCACAAAGCAAAGCGAAGTTCGTCCCGCAGAACTATAGTATTGTGCAGTCACCACCCCATTTGCAGATGACCCATTTGGGGTGATGGTGGATGGCCAAGTGGATTGGCTGATCAGAGTTCCGTTATTTGCAAAACCAGGGCAATTCGTTGAATTGGGTCCGCCGCTCACAGTAATCGGGTCGTTGAATCCATTAATTCCAATAGCAGATACGCCATATGTGGCCGACCCTTGCGACGTAACATCCTGGTCCGATGGAGCAATCTGGAAGGTGAAGTCTTGCACCGCTAATGTTGCCGAAGCAGAGCGGTTCATAGCTCCACTTTGCCCCGTGACGGAAAACGTAGATGTGCCATGCTTAACAGCCGCCGCTTGCAACGTCATAGTGGTTTGTCCAGATCCGACAATCGTGGCTGGGTTGAAGGTGGCGTGCGCTCCGCCCGGTAACCCCACGGTCGCGAAGTTGACGTTCCCGCTAAAACCGTTTATAGGATTCACATTCACAGTATAAGAGACGCTTGCAGTGCCAGCCATGTTTGTAAAAGAATTTGACGGGATGGTGAGGTTGAAATCCGGTGGTGGAGGCGCTGGAGCCACCAACCAAGTCCCACTCGGAGTTAACTAATTCGTGGGCCCTTGCCCCGCACGATCAATGGGCACCGAAATACACACCCTTCGTCGCCGGCCCAGTGGTCCGGAACGTCTCCGTAAACGCCGCCACCGGAATATGCAGCGTAACATCGTTCGTCCCCGGATCCGCATAAGTAATCTGCCCAAGATCCATAGTGCACTGCGTATTACTGGCAATTTGACTCGCCCCCGGAGTCGTTCCCAGGAACCGCAAGCCAATGGTATTGTTCCCATCATCCGCCAGCATGATCAACTGCCGATTCGTGTTTTGGTAAATCAGGTAACAACCCCCAGCCCCTGAAAAATACTAATTCACGAAAAACAACGATCGGTTCAATGCCCTCGACTTACCAACGCCAGAAGAAGATATCGTCACATCGTAGGTGGCGTTCATTCCTGTGCCACTCCCCGGCATCACAGAGGTGGTGGGCGGTGGAGGCAGCGTCGCAATCGGCTTCCAAATCCCGTCCGGTGCTGAAAAATTCCAGGAACCAGTACTGATAAATATGTTGTAAGTGCCAATCATCAAGGACGACGCCACAATGGGAATGGTCACAATCAGATCGTTGCCATTTACCGTCTTCGTCATCGCCGACCCTTTCACCGTGCACTGGCTGTTACTAATGTCCGCACCATCTTGCCAACCCTGCCACCAGGGATTATTGTTGCTTTCCTGCGGACTATCTCCGAACAACGCAATTGTCCCCCGCCCTGAGTTTCCCCACGGGCCATACAAGAAGTAACAAGCATCAACATTCAAATCCGAGGGTGGTGCAATGATCACGCTCATGATCGGGTAACTGGCAGTATTTCCATTCACAATGCGGAACGTGAACGATTGCGTTTGCAAGCCGGCATAACAGGGAATTGCCGGAGTGCCACACAATGGGCCGCTATAGACCAGGGAAGCCGTAACTTGTGCGGAGGCACCTGACGATAAGCACAGAAACACAAAACAACCAGTAAGAGCAGGCAACAATTTCTGGGTCATGGCTATTTCCCCTTCTTGCCAGTCACCGTGAATGTTGTGGTGATGGGCGTTTTCGCGGTCTTCGCCACCTTGAACGGCAGCATATAGCCTGCCGCAAAATTCACGGTCCCGGTAGGACCCGTGGCCAGTAAGTCCAAACTGCTGATCATTACTCTGACGTCGGTTTCAAACGGAATCACCAACTCGAATGTAAGATTCGGCCCCGGCGTTTCCTCCGCAAGGATCATCAGTCCCCTAGGTCCCAGCGCTCCAACTACAAGATGAGTTTGCTTGTCGATTTTCTTCGCCGGATCAAGAAACTGGATCACAAGCCTCGCCCCCTTCCGCACGCTTAGCTGTTGCGGAGCGGTGGTGGTGAGTGCCGAAACCGTGATCTTCGACGAACCATGCGGAACGTCGGTAATCAACATCGCCGGACTAGCTTTTCCGCCCGCAGCAGTTGCCGCAACGGCAGGTTGGATTCTCGGTAGGAATTTCAAATTCCATTTGCAATCGTCCACATAGTCGCTCTTCGGCACCGTGACGCAACTGGCGTAATCGCCCGAAGGGAGTTGTGGAATGGTCAATGTGCCGTCTGGCTTGGAAGTAATCTTCTGCCCTCTGCCTTGTACTGGTTGAAAATGTTGAAGAGTAACTTCAGCACCTTCAACCGTCCTGCCGCTGTCGTCAACAACTTTGCCGGTAATGGCCCCATCTAGAGGCTGCTCGGCTGGGGAAATAACAGGCTGAGCATAGCTGGTAAGAATGAAACAAGTACTTACCGTGGATAGCAATAACGCCTTTCGTAAACACCACATAATCTGGGTTTCCGCCATTATCGATCTGCCGGTTTGATTTATCGCCTAATTAGAAGGGCAAATCGATTAACTCACGAGGGAGGGAAGTCAAGGAAAATATAGAAACAAAGAATCAAATCACAAGACTCTGCAATTACTTGTTAATAATTACGTGATGGTACTATTTTGCTGATGACTATGCCGTTGATCGTGAGTCATCGCACCAAAGCCCTATAACCCACTGAACCAGCGGGGCCTTTTTCTTATGGGACCGGTGGCGTGGTCAACAGAACCGCTCGAAAACCAGCCTGTTCAAAATGATTGTCCGCGGTCAAAGCGTCCCGAATATTTCGGCGCTCCGTCACGACGAACGAAAGGCAATCGGTCAGGCTCCAATCTTTATCCAAGCGGCTGGCGAAAAGACGGATGGCGGCCTCACTCAAGTCTTCGGAATGCGGGATCACTTCGATGAGCGGATCGCGGCGGATTTGCTCGAAGCCGTCTGCCGCCACCTTGCGCGTAACTGCCCCCGACAGCGCGTTCATCCATTCCCAGCACACGGCTTCCGTGGTGACAATCACGGCACGCGATTTGACCAGATAAAGGTGCCACGCCAGGGCGTCGCTATGGTACTGATCGCGTGCGCGGGACAAGGCGATCCAGAACGCAGTGTCGGCGAAAAAGAGAGGGATTTGACCTACCTCCGCTTGGTGGTTCCGTAGAGGTAGTGGTCGTGCTGGGCCGCTTGATCGCTGGGGAGCTCATCTTCCACCGCATTGTCCGCGAGCCACCGCAGGCCACTCAGCGGCTCGTTGGCGGGCTCGGAATCCGCGTGGCGCGATGTCTCGACATGCACAACGAAGGCACGGTCCACCGGCAGATCCACCGGATGTTCCGGCACAATCACCTTGCCGTCAAAGTGCGCGTTAAAAGCAATCATGGGACGCCTTAGCCTCGTTACAAGTATGCCAGAACTCGCTGGGAGAGCGGGGACTGACAGTCCGCTTCCTCGTACCAGTTTGTAGGCATGGTGGGTGGCCGGTGGTACGTCCCCTGGCGCGTCCACAGGTTGCGGGCCCTCCGCCGTGCAGAGATTCGAAAGAACGGAAGGCTCGTCGTTATGAGCAAAACGCTCCGCCGTAGATCATCCGGAAGCACGTCGAGCTGTACGTTCGCCGTTAGCGGCAGTGGGTATTCGGTGGTGTCCGGGAAGCTACTGCTGAGTCGGGATTGTCTTTGGCGATTGCGTATTAAGCCTCCGCCTCCAAACCAACGCCGCTCCACCAGCCAGCATGAGTGCCGTCGACGAGGGTTCGGGCACGGCCGCAGGTGCGATCGTGAAATTGCCATTCGTGACAAAAGTCGTAGAGCTAGAGGCAGAACGTGTTTGTATTAGGCGTATGTCATTTGGTAGGTCGAACAATAACGATCCGAACATGAATTGCTGGCTGCCGAAGCTTTGGACGGCGGTCCATATCTGGGGGCGGCACCCGCCGCTCTGTAACCAAGCGAATGTATCCGTAGCGTTAGGGCTGAGTGTATCGCATGAGCCCACGAGATTCGGTGCGTTAGCTTGGCCCGTGAGGTCATAGCTGAATGAGTTCCGTACCACAGTGAAGAAGTTAAAGGTCTGCGTTGCCGAGTCGTATCCGAAGGAGCCGGACGATGGAGTGGGACTACCACCCGTGAAATTGATGTTGTAAGTGATCGGGGCAGCACTAGAAGACGCAGCCAGGCCTACGACACCCATTAAGAGAGAGAGAGAGAGAGAGAGAGAGAGAGAACCTCATTAAATTTCCTCAAAATTGTATTCGGAGCAGCAAATGGCGCAAGCCGCTTCCTTCAATGGAGACTATCACATTGCCCCGTGCCGACGCTGAGGGGTATCGCTGCATAGGACGTCGATGCGCGCGGGCTCACCAAATGGCGACAAAACGTCATAGAGAACTATCAGTCGCACAGTGTAGAGCTTATCAGTACCAGCATTCCCTTCGAACTAACAGAAGACCAAAAATAGACTGAACTCTCGATTTAGTTTTGTTTCCATCAACGAAACAATACCGTCCTCATACCCTTAGTTTGCTGCGAGTGCTTTTCAAATTCCACTACCCGCTCCGGGAAATCGGTGCGATAGTGGCCTCCGCGCGATTCCTTACGTGCTAACGCGGCCCGTGCGATTAAGCTGGCTACCAGATCAATATTGCGCAACTCGTAATCAGCACGCGTTGGAGCAGTGCGCGGCGACATACACACCGCCAGCTTCGATAGCGCTGCTTCCAAGCCCTCCTGCTTCCTCACCAATCCGCAATTTCGCCAGGCAATTGTGCGAACTTCCAGCTCAGTCATTTCAGGGAACAACTCAAGCTCCGGCGCGGCACCCTTTTCAACCAACATGCCCGCTGATTCGGCCATTACGCGCCCTGACCTTGCACCATACACCAACCCTTCCAGCAGAGAATTCGATGCCAGACGATTGGCCCCATGCACTCCATTGCTGGCCACTTCCCCAGCAGCGAACAGGCCTTGGACACTGGTGCGGCCATGTAGATCCGTTGCAATGCCACCCATTGCGTAGTGCGCTGCGGGATGTACGGGAATGGGCTGCTTTTCCAGGTCCAACCCATACGCTTTGCAGGTTTGATAAATGCGAGGGAAATGCGCTGAAGCTGTGCCGGGTGCCCAATGAGTTACGTCCAAAAACACATGCTGCGTGTGGGTGCGTTCAATCTCAGCAACGATAGCTCTCGATACCTGGTCTCGCGAATTCAACTCATTGGTAAAACGTTCTCCGGCAGAATTGCGCAGAAATGCACCGTCGCCGCGAAGTGCTTCTGAAAGCAGAAAGCGCGGGGCACCGTCAACGTGCAAGGCAGTGGGGTGGAATTGAACGAATTCAATATCCTGAATCTGCGCGCCGGCGCGGTAGGCAATGGCCACTCCGTCACCTGTCGCGACGTCGGGATTTGTGGTTTCCAGATAGACTCGCCCCAAGCCGCCCGTTGCAAGCAGTGTTGCGCGAGCGTGGATAGATACAGAGCTTTCAGCAAGGGCAATGGCCCCGGTAACACGGCCGTTTTCAACCAACAAATCTGTGACGGCGGAAAAACTCTGAAACGTTATGTTGGGTTGCTTGACGGCGTGAAAATAAAGCGCTCGGGCGATCTCGCGGCCAGTGGAATCGCCGTGGGCGTGCAGGATGCGGTTACGGCTGTGGGCTCCTTCGCGGCCGAATAGTAATTCGCCATCTTTTCGATCGAACTCGGCACCCCATTCAATGAGTTCCTCAATGGCGGAAGGCGCCTCGGCTACCAGCGCACGCACTGCTTCCACATTGCACAAGCCGTCTCCTGCGGAAAGCGTGTCCTGTTCATGCAGCCAGATTTCATCATCATCACTCAGCGCTGCGGCGATTCCGCCTTGGGCATATTCACTGGCCGATTCCTTCAGGCTGTCTTTAGCAACAACCATCACATTTCCGTGACGGGCAAGCTCAATTGCCGCGCGCATACCAGCAACGCCGGCTCCGATTACTAGAAAATCTGTTTGGATGGTTTCTCCTAAGTATTTGCCGACAAAACGGACCAGACTGACGGCGAATTCTTGCATGCCACGAGGCCGTCCCGGCCTTTGTCAGCTTTAAAGATTTCAGTGGGCAGAATACTTACCATGGTACAAGAAAAGATATGCCCGCCCACGCGGTTAATACCCGCAATGATTCTTATACCTGTTATGTGGAACGAGGAATTCTGGCTCGTGTCCGCGATTTTTTGCCAGCCAAACATGGCAAAGTGTTTGTAATTTCCACCGAAGATGTCTGGCAGCTGCATGGTTCTAAACTGATTGGCCAGTTCCCCTTCGATGTGCTGTTTTTTCCCGGTGGGGAAGAACGCAAGCGTCTTTCTTCGATTGAGACATTGGCGGATCAGATGTTGGCTAAGGGGGCCGATCGCTCGTCCATTGTGATTGCCTTCGGCGGAGGCATCGTGGGAGATCTTGCAGGATTTTTGGCAGCTTCATTCATGCGCGGTATCCCCGTTATTCAAGTCCCCACCACGTTGCTGGCGCAAGTGGATGCGTCCATCGGCGGGAAGACTGGTGCGAATCTTGCTGGGGGTAAGAACTTGATTGGTGCCTTCCATCAACCCGTTGCAGTTCTGGCCGATCCGGAAGTTCTTCGCACCTTATCGCCGCGCGAATACAATGCCGGCTTGTTTGAAGTTGTGAAGACCGGAGTGATCCGCAGTCCTGAGTTGTTTGAACTACTCACCACCCGCCGCGATGCCGTATTGGCTCAGCAGCCCGATGTGGTTGAGCGCCTGATTAGTGAATCGGTCCGTATTAAATGTGAAGTGGTGACGGCCGACGAAAAAGAAGGAGATTTGCGCCGCATCCTGAACTTCGGCCACACCATTGGACATGCACTGGAAGCAGAGACCAAGTATGCGCAATTCCTCCACGGCGAAGCAGTAAGTTTTGGTATGACGGCAGCTACGCACTTAGCGGAATCGACAGGTTTTCTGGATGCCGCAACGGCAGCGCAAATCCACCATGCTGTTAATTTGTATGGACCCATTCCATCTACGCAAGGAATTGCCGCGGAGAATCTATTGGCGCGTTTGGCTAAGGATAAAAAGACCATTCAAGGGTCGGTACATTTCGTCTTGCCAATTGCTATTGGACAAGTGAAGATCACCAGCGGCATTGACGAAAAGAAGGTTTTGCAAGCGATTGAGGCAACTTTGGCATGAGTACCCCAAGCGGAAAGATTTCCGGGGGAACAACGCCGCAGGGGACCAAAACAGAAGAACAGGCCGCAAAGTATGTGCGGGGAATGTTTGCGGAAGTGGCACCCCGCTACGATCTGCTGAACCACCTGCTTTCCGCAAACATAGACAAGTACTGGCGCAACAAGACCGTTAGCCGACTGAAGCAACAGTTGAGTAAGCCCGGCGTGCAGGTGCTGGACATTTGCTGCGGCACCGGAGATCTAACCATATTGCTGGAAAAGGCGGTGGGCGCTCCGGTGCTAGGAAGCGACTTTTGCCATCCCATGTTGACTGAGGCATCTAGAAAAATATTCAAAGGCCGGCTTGGATCGCCGCTGTTTGAAGCCGATGGACTGAGGCTGCCGTTGAAAGATGCTTCCCTGGACGTGATCACTGTGGCCTTTGGATTCCGGAACTTTGCCAACTACAGGCAGGGGATTGACGAGATGCGCCGGGTGTTAAGGCCAGGCGGCGTGGCGGCGGTGCTGGAATTTACGCAACCTCCCAATCAAGTATTCCGGTCTGCCTACAACTTTTATTCCAGGCGTGTTCTGCCGGTTATAGGAGGCATGCTTTCCGGTTCCAAGGATGCGTATACCTACTTGCCGGAATCGGTGAAAAAGTTTCCAGAAGCGCCTCAATTGGCCGAGGAGATGCGTACCGCAGGATTTGCGAAGGTGGAGTTTGAGTACATGACTTTTGGGATCGTAGCGCTCCATCGGGCATGGCGCTGATGGTAGTCTCAAATTGAAAAAGGCCCAGCAAATTCCACTGAGCCTTATTCTTAAAAAACTACCACCTACTTCGGGCGCAGGAAGGCCAATCCAGCCAAAGCCAATCCGGCCAATAGGAACGTCGCAGGCTCAGGAACGGAATGATACCCCGCAGTTTGCGTGATGTCTAATGTGTCCAGCCCGAAATCATTCCCGCTCTCCACTCTGCTTGAGTTCACAATCTGAATCGTAATCGTATTACTAATCGTTTGAAAATTAGGCGCAACAAGTTTTTCCCAGGCAGCAGGCGACGGTGGGGAGGATAGGTTAACGACAAACTCCGCGGAGGATGTCAGAAGATTTCCTCCTGGGTCAACGTTAGTGCCATCAAAAACCTTCAGCGTAATGCCAGCTGGATTTGATGAATACAGTCCGGTGAGCCACACGCTGAATGAAGTTGCCTGGCCAGCGGCAACGGTGACCACTTGCTGGTAAACCACATCTTTGTTCGTAGGATCTCCATTCACAATCATGAAATTGTTTGTGGATCCGGGGTTTTGAGGCCCTGTATTGGACCACAGAGAATGGCAGTCCCGGGCATTGTTCCCAATGGCGTATGTCCCTTTTTGAAACAAAGAGGTTGCGTCCGCGCAAGTCGAAGAACCGACTACGCCCGCATACGCCAAAACAGTGCTTCCTGGAGCCAGACTTCCATTCGCATTGTCGAAATCTTGAATTGTGGTTCCGGAGGCGCTTGCTACTACAAGGCAAAATAGACCGATTGGTACAACGGAACGAAGTGAAAAATGTGACATTAAAAGCTCTTATTACCTCAACTATTGTTTTCAGAATGAAGTTTTATTTAATCAATAAATAAGACTGTTCTTATTAGATAGTATGCTGGTACCAGGAACTCCTAGTCAATTAAATTAGTTGAATAAACAAGGGCCTCTGCGGAGACTTGAAATAGCATCCTATCCTTGTATGTCAATGTAAAACCAGTGGATGTTCCGTGCGGCTTCTGCTTTGGGCCATTCTGCTCTGTTGGAACTCTTTTGCGGGGATAGGATTATCAGCAGGCCTATTGTAGGCTATATTGTAATAAACATTGTCGAATTATTCAGTACAATTGTAAAACAAATGTGGTCATTTTCTTCTGAGTTTTTGATGCTCTCCGGCACCGGGCGCAAGAACCCGGTGCTTTGCAGGGAATCGTTAATATTAAGCCGTTTTGCGCCGTAAGGACAAGCCAAGCAGAGCGACACCAGCCAATAGGAAGGTAGCTGGCTCAGGGGTTGACACAGGCGACAAAGTACTGGTTTGGGTGACATCCAGAGTATCCAGCCCGAAATCGTTTCCATGAGCATTGCTGTTCGAATTTAGTACCTGAACGGTAATTGTTCCAGATTGCGCTGTGAAATCAATGGACTGCTTAACCCATGCTGCCGGATGCATGGCGGGGCTGGAGTTGGGAGGCGTCGCCAGGTTGGTGGTAAAGGCGAAGGATCCCAATTGCGTCCCCGAAGTGTTGCTGCCATTGTAAACCTTCAAAACCAGGTTGGCAGCACCCGATGTGAATAAGCCAGTGAAGTATCCACTGAAGTTGTAATTTTGTCCTGCCACGATCCCCGTAACAGTCTGCGTGTAAATATTGGACTGAGCACTGGAGGAGCTTCCGTTTGCCGCCATGAAATAGCTGCCGGATTGAGCAGTTGTCGGTGCCCAAAGGTTGTGACAACCGCTTGCCTGGGAAGTGACCGCATAGGTGCCCTCGCCATATAGAGAGCTGTTGGTTGCGCATCCTGCGCTGGGGCCCAGATTGCCCATATAAGTTAGTGCGCTACTGCCGGCGCTGATATTGCCCGACTCGAAGTTTTGAATTACTGTCGCAAAGGAGGAGCTGGCAAGGCAAAGGAGTCCAATGCTGAAAAAAGGTTTTAGGGAATGAATCATAGGTAGTGCCTCCGAATATTTAGTATTACGGGGTCTGCTTAGAATAAGTCACTAGCAACCCTCGTCTGAAATAAATATGAGGCACTTTACTCAGTCGGTCAAGGCAATTGAGACGGACTAAGTTGATTATCTTGGAATAGGCTCACTAAGTGAAGCGGAGTTACTCTGAAGAAAAAGACCTCTTCCTTGCGGTGGCGGCTCGGTAACAGCGCGGCCCTTTCTTATCGTACAATAGTCTTTACTACTGTTTGATTGTCCCATTCATCTGTGACTCTCACAGCTATTGTCAGTTCAGAAGCCGTAGTCTTCTCGATTGCCAGGACATACTCATGCGCCTTTGAATCACTTACTCCAGTGGTAGGCTCGGCTAGTAACCAGTCGCTTCCATTTACTGAATATTCCGTGCGATCAATCAGACTAAGTAAGTCAGATGCTTTGAAGTTTACTGTAACCTTGTTTCCAGTTACGGATGTGGCTAAGGCTGAAATGCTTGGGGGAGTATTGTCTACGATGAACGGTTCACTAGTCAAGCTTCCGCTCAGCCCTTGCCCGTCCGGATTGCTCGCCTGATCGTTGGCAGTAACGCGCAGGGTGTACTCTCCATCAGAGAATGCAGAAGCGTCCCAGCTGATGTTCTTCACCGTCAGCTTATCTTTGAGTAGCTTCCATTCGTTTTCGGCCGCACCCTTTAACTCCACTTTGTATTGCATGGTATCGCCGTTACGATCCGCTGCGCGCCAGCGTGCTCCTATGAAACCTTTGGCATAGTTCATTTCAGTGGCGGGGGAATCCAAGCCGGGTATCGACACCGTGCTTTTCTGCCCAATGGGGGACAGTTTCAAAGTTTTGGTGGCGGAAGTAGTGGGTGAAGTGGGCACAGGGTACTTATAGTTCGCTGGCGAAATTTCGATTTCGTCCACAGTCGGAGCCACGTTCTTAGGAAGGTACGCAATGTCGATGCCGGAAACTTCAGGAGCCTTGGCCGCTGATGCGCCATCCAAGGTCAGACGGTATTGCAGAAAGCGTGCCGCCGGGGATTGCATCCGATCGTTGGCTGCAGCCCAGGGGCTCCAATTGGCACCCGGACGGTCTGTATTGCCAGAGCGGGATTCAAGAGTAACCGTGCCTTCTCCAATGCGGCGCGCAGTTAGCCGGCCCCAACGCGAGAACCATCCCGCATCCAGCGCATCTCCGGTTACCGTTCCCTTGGCTTCAGACCCTGGGCCCATGCGGAACACCTTGCCTAAATTGGCAGTCGCCGCTAGCAATGTGCATTGATTGCCCGATTGACCTTCCACCAATTGCGTAATTTGGGTTGAGGTGCTGGCGATTAATTGCGTGGATAGCTGGTCACTATCAATACGATAAATTCTTCCCTTATTCCCGGTTGAAACCGTGGGTTTTCCATCGCAACCGATGGCAAGGGAATAGACAGTATCCTGGCTTTCCGTCCAAATGCGATTAGGCGATCCATCCAAGTCAATCCGGTAAACTTCAGACCCGCCGGCAAACGTCGGAGCAAACGACAAAGGTGGTTGTGGTGCAGGGGCCGGGCCACTTCCAACGATGGCAGGAGGCGGCGGTGCCGGCGCAGCTGGTGCGGACATCGGGCTGGTTCTTCCGCCAACTGCTGCTGCAAAAATCGCCCCATCCTTTCCAATTGCCACTGCGGTCACTTCCTTCTTCCCAGCTTGGTGCAAAACGAATCCTGAACCACTTGCGTTGACCCGCAGAATCAGTCCTCCGGGCTCAGTGCCAACAATCAGGTTGTCTTTCCCATCAATCGCCATGGAGCGTGCGTGGGTCTCCTCCGTCTTGTAGAAGATGCTCCCTTTCCCGGCAGCGGTCACTTTGTGGATCTCACCTTTGTCGCCGGTGGCAACAAACAAATCGCCCGCCGAATTTAAAGCTAGTGCCCAAATGTACTTCGCCTTCGGATCGTAATAAACCTCCGATTTTCCGGAGCTATTCACCACGTAGACTTTGCCGTCAGGAGACGTTGCTGCAAACACGCGGTCTTTCTTGTCGATGGCCAGCGCATGAATTTCCGACCCAGGCAGTTCCGCCAGTTTCTTCGATTTACCATTGCGATCAATACTGAACAGCTTGGCAGTGGAGGCTCCAGGGCTGCCGCCGCCGGCATAGATGATCCCTTTTGAATCCTGGGCAACAGCCCATAAATATGGCTCTTCGGAATCAAGTAATTCGGTGAAGGAGGGTGCCAATGTCAACTTCCCATCACTGCGCAGCGCCACTTTTTCCAGCTTCGCTTTGTCGTAATCGGCCTTGGTTTCAAGGGACCACATTTTGGTTTCAACAGCACTCAAACGGATAGTGTACGCCAGGGCAAGGGCGCTGAAAAGGAAGATACGATGGCTTGTCATTCTGGTTTATTCGGTTTTACTTTACTTAACGTTTATTCGAATCGATTGGCTGCCGGAAACAACAAAATCAAACGCTGTGGAGGTTTGCTCCAACGTAGTTTCCGGAGCCGTAATCAAAGGTTTCGCAGCGCGGCCATTCTGCATGATGTTCAGCACGCTGGAAGGCAAGCTGGGCAGCGTTTTGTCATCTGCATACACTGTTGGCCTTGACTGCACCAGCGATGCGTACAGCTTATTGTTCGAACGTTCCTGATTAATCAACGATGCGATTTCAGGAATCTCAATAAACCGGTTCGTGCTACCGGCAAATGCCTGGGTCCGGTTCAGCGTGTCGCCATCGCTCAATAAGATGCGATGCTGGCCGGCTGGAAAATCAGCTGGAACACGCAGCTTAATGGTCCGCTCCAACCGCTCGCCGCGCCATGGACGAAGGAACACTTTCACCGGTACTTCCTGGCCAGGTTCCACGTCAGGATTGGAAATCCAGGCGCTCTCAATCACCGCGATGCGCCGTTCTGGCAGCAGGTCAATGGTCACCTCCACTGCCTTCAGGTCCGGCATTTTAATCGTATTGGCGAAGATCCGGTTAAACTTGTCTCCCCACCAGCTGGCCAGCATTACCGCCGGCGGCATGGGTGCTTCCGATGGTGCCTGCATGTTGGAAAGCGAAAGCTTTTGCCCGCCCGCCATTTCCACGTTCCCTGACAATCTCCAGGTGGCTTCGTCTGTGAATTCGTTCATCCCGCTCATTGAATTGAACAAAGTGATCATCATCAGGGATGGGGTCCATTTCTGATGAACGAAGATATCGAAATGCAGCTTCTTTTCCTTAATCGCCTGGCCGCTTGCCGAATACGATCGCAGTTTAATATCCACCGGAATCATCGGCGATTCTTCGCCTAAAACTCCCATAATCCCGTTATGGCGATCCTGCCGAAGCGCGCCCACAATTTCCGTCGCGTTGCCGAATTTGTTGGGCTGAAACTGGCTGGCCAGAATCATCAGCACTTCGCTCCTACTCATCGGCATCCCCACTGGGCCAAGATTCAAAAAAGGATGACCGAAGGCTAACACGCGCTTGCCATCGTTATAGGTGACAGTTCCCATAGCGGAAAGGCTCATGTCCCCAGCCACAAGTACAGCGGAAACGGCGTCGCCTGGGCGCAAAGTTTTTTGCCAACCCGTCATTGGTTTGCCCGCCCGCAGTGGACCCATCGAACCACCTTGCGCAGGCATCATGCCAGACTGCGTAAACAGCGGCCCAAACTGATCCAGCACCGACGGATGAAAACCGGAAAAGGCCAGAGGTGTTTCAATAGGGATCAATTGCTGTGATTGGAAGCGTGGAATTTCCTGGGCACTCACAGCCTTTGCCTGACCTGGAACCCTGGCATCCATTGGGCGCGATGCATCAAATTCGTTGATTTCCAGCATCATTTCAATTGGAGTAATGCCGCAAATAGCATCAGGTGAAAAAGTGCTTAGACGGTAGGCCACTGCACCAACCAGCTTGCCGTCAATATAAACAGGGGACCCGCTCATACCTCCCGCAACATTGGTCCGAATCGCTTTTCCACCCATTTTCGCAATCACAATGTCCTGCCGAGGGCCCGAGGCGGACTTCCAAGTGCCAATGATTTCCAAAGGCACCGGTTCAGCGTCGTAGCCTTCAAACACAGTCCAGGCCGTACCTTTCATACCCGGTTTCAATTCCGAGGCCTTCATGATTTGGACAGGTCCTGCGGTGGGACGCGTCATTTCAGCCGCCGTCGAAGGCAAGGCGAGCAAGAGCAGGGCAGCGAAAACAACCAATGGCATATTTCTATTATGTGACAGAAATGGAACTAGCCTCAGCGCTGAAGTACCAACGGTTAGTAAGTTTACGAATATTCATCCTATTTGGAAAGATCCGGATCTTTCCATTATTTGCGAGCAAAGAAATAGGCGTGCCCACCTTCGTGGTCCGCCAATGGGAACATTCGTAGCTCGCAGTCCCTATAGCCGATATTCCGGAGCGTCTTAAAGATGAGCGGCGCAGGATAAAAGCGGTAATCCATAATCGCGCGAAAGTGCGCCAACCGCTTAACCGCAATGGCCGCCCGCTTGACGAAATACTGGAAGGTGCCGTAGCCATGCAGTCCAGACACTGGTATTTGGAAACAGATCGTTCCGCCCGGTTTCAATTTCGGAAATACAGCCCGTAAGTACAGCTCAATGCCCGAAAAATCACTAAAGTGCTGAAAGACTTCACATGAGAACATCCCGTCAATTAAGTCGCCCTCAATTGGCACTTGAGGGGTTTCCACCAGCACAAAATTTACTCTCTCCGCTTTCGAGCCAAGCAATCGACGGGCTGTTTCCAACTGGTCCGGCGAAACGTCCACTGCCGTAACTTTGTCGAATACCGTCAGAAGCTGATTCGTTATCCGGCCTGATCCGCAACCGATCTCTACGCAGTGAGCCTTGCCTATTCCGTAGTTCTGCCATTGACTCCGCACCCCATCAAAGTAAGCGGCACCGCTCTCAAGAAAGTCCTCTGCAGTCCATGGATTTGACGCCCCGCGCTCTTTGCCACGGACTGAATTCACTGCCCACAAAGGGTCTGCTTTGCCCCAAAAAACCCATTCCCGATTCGACCGCATGCCACCATGGTATCAGTCACTTCAGCGAATGCAATGGCGCTGAAGCGTTGTCAGCTAAAACATCCATCTTGTCTGTCGCCGGATAAAACAGATCATTCAGCGTACCCTCAATCTCCGGCTCAGAAGGCCGAAGCACACCATCCCGCGCCGCACTCATCCCACCCTTCGAATCGACAAACCTCCCATGCCGTTTATCACGTAGTGAATAGCGCTGTCGTTGTGCGTCGCAGGGATATAGCGATGGGGGAATCGGAGGCTCTTACCCAGTTGTACTCGGCTTCGACGGCTCCCGATATGGACCCCCCCAGCGTAGTTTAAAGGGGGAACCTCGCCAAAATTCCCCCCAACTTGAATTTCAGAAGTACGCCGTAATCCAGGACTTGACCACCTTCCGATTAGATAAACTAGGGCAATGCCGCTTTCCGCAGGCGATCAGTTCGGGCCGTACGAAATCCTCTCCATAATTGGCGCCGGCGGCATGGGGGAAGTCTATAAAGCTCGCGACACGCGACTGGACCGAACCGTCGCCATCAAAGTTCTGCCGGAACACATCGCCCAACGCGAAGATCTGCGCGCTGTTTGACATCGGACCCGGCTATATGGTCATGGAGTTGATCGAAGGCGAGACGCTTGCTGCCCACATCGAAAAAGGCCCCATCCCGCTCGACCAGGCCCTGAGAGTCGCCACCCAGATCGCTGACGCCCTCGACCGCGCCCACCGCGCCGGTGTGACCCATCGCGACGTCAAGCCGCAGAACATCATGCTGACGCGCGACGGGGTTAAGGTGCTGGACTTCGGTCTCGCGAAGTCATCATCGTCCAAGCCCACGCCCGCGGAGTCGACGCTGATCGCTGGTCTCACGGGTGAGGGCACTATCATAGGCACGCCGCAGTACATGGCGCCGGAGCAGTTCAAGGGAAAAGAAGCCGATGCGCGGTCCGACATCTGGGCCTTTGGTGCGGTGCTCTATGAGATGGTGACGGGGCGTAAAGCGTTCCACGGTGCCACCTACCACAGCCTAGTCGGTGCAATCCTGGCGGCCGATCCCGCGCCGATGGCGGCGAAGCCGCTAACGCCGGCGTGGCTCGAGCGCCTGGTGTGGCGCTGTTTGGCGAAGGACCCCGAAGACCGCTGGCAGTCGATGCGCGATATCGTGCTGGACCTGCGCACGCCGCCCCAGGAGGTTGTCGGGGCCAGGACTTCGAGTGTGCCGCTTTGGTACTGGATTGTGATGGGAGCGATCGCAGTCGCTCTGATCTTCGTCGGCGTGCTGGCGTCGCGATCGCCAACTCTTGAGTCACGGGTGGTGCAGTTCACCATAGATGCAGTCAGTGGATCGTCCTTTGCCAATATCAATAGTGCATCTTCGGTTTCTCCTGACGGTAGATTCGTCGTGTTTAGCCGGCTTGATAGCAGTAAGAAGACTCCTTTGTTGTGGCTGCGGCCGATTGATTCGATAAACGCGCATGCGCTGCCAGGAACTGATGGCGGCCATTCCCAGTTCTGGTCCACTGATAGCCGCTCAATTGCTTTTTTCGCCGATGGCAAGCTGAAGCGGATCACCCTCGAAGGCGGGTTGCCCGTTACCTTGTGCGATGCCAGAAATCCGGGTCCCTCCGGTGGTACGTGGAACCAGCGGGCGGTGATCCTGTTCGCCGGATCGGACGGGATCTACCGGGTCTCCGCTCTGGGTGGCGTGCCGGCGCGCACCACGCAAACCGATGCGGCGAAGCACGAAACGGCCCACGGATTTCCTCAGTTCCTGCCCGATGGTCGGCGATTCCTGTATTTCATCCAAAGCCCCGATCCCGGTGTTCAAGGCGTATACGCGGCCGCCCTGGACGAGCCTCAAGGCCGGAGTCGCATCCTCAGCACGGACCACAAAGCCCTCTATTCCCCGCCGCTGGGAAACCACCCTGGATACCTTTTGTGGCTTCGCGAACAAACCCTTTTGGCGCAGCCCTTCGACGCCGCCAAACTAACGCTGGCAGGAGAGCCGATTCCCCTGGCCGCGAACATCTCGAAGTCATCGACGACCACTAACGTTTTAGCGCCGTCCCTTGCCGCGTTCTGGCTTTCCGATTCCGGCTTGCTCGCCTATCATACGGATGCCATCTCAAGCTACAGGATGCTCTGGATGCGACGGGACGGAACGGAAATGCAGGAAGCCGCTGCAGAGGATACGTTCGCGAGGTTCCTTCGCCTCTCTCCAGACGGTAAGAAAGCGATGGTCCGGCAAACCGACCTCTCGGACAGGAAAAGTGACCTCTGGCTGCACGACCTCGTGCGTAGGGTTATGACTCGGTTTACCAACGATGGCAAGGAGACTGGTTTCGCAGTCTGGTCACCGGATGGCCGTTCGATCGCGTTTTCCTCGGAGCGCAGTGGCGTCGTACAGATTTACCGGAAAGACGTTGCCAGCGGGGGGCATGCGGAGCAACTCACCGACGGCACCGAGCCGAACTACGTTACCAGTTGGAGCCCCGATGGACGGTACCTTTTGGCCACGCGTGTTCGGGGGAACATATATGAGATTTGGGCAGTTCCAGCGAAGAAGGGTGGTTCGGGGCCCATCGCTCAAAAACCCTTTCTCGTTGAACGAATCGACACCTATGCGGGTTCCGCGGCCTTCTCACCCGACGGAAAGTGGGTGGCCTATCATTCGAGGGAGTCCGGCCGTAACGAAATCTATGTCCGGCCGTTTACGGAGACTTCGGCTGGGACTACCAGCAAGTGGCAGGTCTCGAGTCGAGGCGGTAGTTTTCCGAAGTGGCGAGTCGATGGTAGTGAGCTTTTTTATCAGTCAGTCGATGAAATCGAAATCGTCATGGCTGCGACGGTCCGAGTTGCTTCCGGGAGACTCGAGTCGGATGCTCCCCAGGAGTTGTTTCGCCTTGGGGCCGGCGCGGATTACGATATAGACGCTGACCGCCAGCGATTTCTGGTGCTGGCCCCGGGCATTACCGGCGCGGCCAAGACTTCACCGTTGACCGTTGTGTTGAATTGGCAGGCGGAACTAAAGTAGTACATTGCACACTAGACTCAACTGGCCGGCATTCTTGAAGCAAGAAATGCCGCGCGAATGAAGACAGCTCGACACACCTCTGGGAGATTCTTGTGGGCGGGTTGTTGGCCACTTTCCCACATAGCTTCCGGATGCGCAGTAATCCAGGACTTGACCGCTTCCTGATCGGATAGACTATACCAATGCCGCTTTCCGCTGGCGATAAGCTTGGCCCGTATGTCGTGACGGCCTCTATAGGGGCCGGGGGTATGGGTGAGGTGTACAAAGCGCGCGACACGCGGCTAGACCGCTCCGTCGCCATCAAAGTCCTGCCCGAACACATCGCCAAGCGCGACGACCTGCGTGCTCGCTTCGAGCGCGAAGCCCGAGCGGTGGCGTCGCTGAATCACCCCAACATCTGCACCCTGCACGACATCGGCAACCAGAACGGCACCGGCTACATGGTGATGGAGTTCATGGAGGGCGAGACGCTAGCGGCGCGGATTGCCAAGGGTGCACTGCCGCTGGATCAGGCGTTGAAGTTTGGCGTGCAAATTGCGGATGCGCTGGATCGTGCGCATCGGGCAGGGGTGACGCATCGCGACGTGAAGCCGGCTAATATTATGCTGACGCGTGATGGAGTGAAGGTGCTGGATTTCGGGCTTGCGAAGTCGAGCGCATCTCAAAAGCTCGGGCCCAACGACACGACTCCCGTGGCGGGGCTGACCACGGAAGGCACGATTCTAGGCACGCCGCAGTACATGGCTCCAGAGCAGTTCGAAGGTAAAGAAGCCGACGCGCGGGCCGATATCTGGGCTTTTGGCGCTGTGCTCTACGAAATGGCCACGGGGCAAAAGGCATTTCAGGGCAAGAACTATTCCAGCATGATGGCGTCGATCCTGGCCGCCGAGCCGCCGCCGATGTCGGTGAAGCCCTTCACCCCGGCTTGGCTCGAAAGGCTGATCCGGCGGTGTTTGGCGAAGGATCCCGAGGACCGCTGGCAGACGATGCGCGATGTCGTGATCGAGTTGCGAGCGCCGCCGCAGGAATCGCCAGCCGCGTTGAAGACCAGCCGCTGGCCCTGGATCGCGGCCGTGGTGGCGTGTCTAGGGATTGGGCTGCTGGCGGGAAGCGCGTTGCTGCGCCAATCATGCAAACCCGCCATGCTAATGACATTCGACGTTGTTGCCCCGCCAGACACCCACTTTGCCCCGATTAACACCATAGGAGGCTCGGCGATTTCCCCCGACGGGCGCACGCTGGCCTACATTGCCACCTCCGCGGCGGGAGTCGCGCTGCTCCACATCCGCCCACTGGAATCGCTGGAGGCCCAGGCACAGGCCGGAACAGAAGACGCGGGCCGCCCGTTCTGGTCTCCTGACAGCAAGTCGATCGGATTCGTGGCAGGCGGCAAGCTGAAGCGGATCGACGTCGCCGGTGGCAGCCCGGTTGCGCTCTGTGACGTGGCGGTCGCACGGGGCGGTACGTGGAGTGAGGACGGACAGATTCTCTTCGCTGACCGGGGGATGGGCCTTCGACGAATCGGTGCCTCAGGCGGTACCCCTGTGCCCGTCACCAAAGTGAACCGCGAAGCAGGCGAGACCAGTCATTACTACCCGCAATTTCTGCCCGGCGGCAAGCAGTACCTATACGTGGTGCGCAGCAACGGAGAGCAGAAGAACAGCCTCTACATCGGAACGCTGGACGGCCAACCAGGGACTAGGCTAATGGAAGCGGGATACAGCGCACAGTACGATCGAAGCAGCGGGCAAGTGCTCTACCTGCAGGGAAATGGAACGCTAATGGCGAGAAAGCTGGAACTGAATCCGCCGCGCGTGATTGGGCATGCAGTGAAGGTGGCCGAGGGGGTGCGCTCAGCTTTCGCCAATGGGTATGCGGAGTATACGGTATCAGACAATGGAACCCTGTTGTACGGACGAGGGAATGAAGGTGGAAAGGCGCAGTTTGTTTGGAGGGATCGATCGGGAAAGCAGTTGGCAGCGGTGAGCCAGCCGGTGGAAATCGGGCTTGGTTACACTCTGTCGCCGGAAGGAGACCGTGTCGCGTACGCCTCAAATCCCAGCTTGGGCCAGGCGGATGTATGGGTACTGGAGTTGTCGCGAGGGATCAGCACCCGGATCACGTTCAAGGGAGGCAGCTCTCCCGAATGGTCACCGGACGGGAAGCATCTGTATTACATGAACGAAAAAGGAATCCAGCGGAAAGCAGCGGATGGGAGTGGGGATCCGGAGTTCCTGCTGAAGGGGGTCGGGACCGAATTTCCTTCCAGCGTATCGCCTGACGGAAAGGCACTGCTGTATGGGTTGTTGAACGACATCAAGGTGCTACGGTTGATCGGGGAGCGAAAGACTGAACCGTATTTGGAGACAAAGTACACAGAAGCACAAGCAGTATTCTCGCCTGACGGGCGCTGGGTGGCATACCATTCAGACGAATCGGGACGCCTCGAAATCTATGTCCAGGGGTACCCTGAGCGACGCGGAAAGTGGTTGGTGTCGCCCGAAGGCGGAGTGAATCCGCAGTGGCGCGGGGATGGGAAGGAGTTGTTCTGGGGCAAACGCGATGGCACGGTGATGGTGGCCAGCATCGGGCTGCAGGCAGCGGGAGTGCAGGTGGGGCGAGCGAAAGCTCTGTTCCGGGCCACGGGCGGGAAAAGTAACTTTTTCCGCCCCGCACGTGACGGAAAGCAGTTCTTGATTGCGGAGCCGGTAGGCGGGCAGCAGGATCTCCCCATGGTGGTGATCCAGAACTGGGCCGCCCGGCTGGAGAAATAACGAGATGCCACTATCCCCCGGCGAAAAGCGCGGGCCTTACGAAATCCTCTCCGCGATCGGGGCGGGAGGGATGGGCGAGGTCTTATAAGGCTCGCGACACGCGGCTCGACCGCACCGTGGCCGTCAAGGTGCTGCCGGAGCACATCGCCCAGCGCGAGGACGTGCGCGCCCGCTTCGAACGCGAAGCCCGTGCGGTCGCCTCTCTGAATCATCCGAATATCTGCTCGTTGTTTGACATCGGACCCGGCTATATGGTGATGGAGCTGATCGAGGGCGAGACGCTGGCTGAACGCATCGCCAAGGGCGCGATTCCGCTGGAGCAGGCTCTGAAGTTTGCGGTGCAGATCGCCGATGCCCTAGACCGCGCCCACCGCGCCGGAGTAACGCATCGCGATGTGAAGCGGCTTCAATGAATCGGAACTCACCAGATTGCTGGCTAGTGAGGGCAAGCTTCACTGGGGACGCCGATGAGGATACTGTTCCTGGGCCTCCGGCTGTTCCAGTCGCACCAGTTGTTGAAATGCCTTGGAACGCTCCTGGCCGGCTTTGACCTGCATCACCACGGTGTAGAATTCGCTCGCCAGTTCCGGGTAGATGTGCTGCATCTCCTCGCCAAACGCACCAGCGCGTGAGCGAGTGACAAGCCGGTGCCGAGCACGATTCCCAAAAGGTCGATTGTATCGCCGCCGCCGGAGAGCGCCGACCGACGATCAGTGGCGGTGACAACCCTTCTCACCACTGATCGGGCGCGACGCCCCGAACGAGGTTACCGATCCTACCAATACAGCTTCAACCCCAACTGCATGCGGCGCGGTTCGTTGAACTGGCCTTGGACGCGGCCGAAGTTGGGGTCCTGGACGTTGACGCTGCTGATGCCGGGGCGGAAGCGGTTGAACGCGTTGAACATCTCCCAGCGCAAGTCCAGGCGCACGGACTCGGTGAAGCGGAACTCCTTGGCCAGGGAGAAGTTCTCGTTCAGGTTCACGGGCAGGCGGGCCTTGGGATTATGCCGGGTGGAGTTTCCCGCCCGGTTCGTGGGTTGCGGCCCGAAGAAGGAAGGCTGCTGGAAGAAGCGGTCGGGCCCTTTCCAGTCCGGATTGGCCTTGTTGACGATCCAGCCGTCGTAGGTGTTGATGGTCGCCGCGCTCCGCCCATTGAACAAAACGGAACTGAGGGCGGCGTTGTTGAACAGCGGCAGCGGATAGCCGCTGGAATAGAACTGGTTGCCGGCGAAACGCCAATTACCCAACACCCACGCCGCCGGCCCAGAGGCCAGCCACTTCTTGCCCTTGCCGAAGGGCAGCTCATAGATGTAGGTGAACTTGAAGTTGTGGGTGAGATCATATTCGCCAATCGATTTTTCCAGGCGCCGGTTGTAGTGATCGAGCGTCCCGTTGTCGGGGCGGTAGCCGTCGGCGTCGGTGATCAACTTGGAGAACACGTAGGAACCTTGCAGCGTCGAGCCCTGCCCATACCGTTTGTCGATCTTGACGAAGAGGGCATGATAGCTGGAGTGGCCGCTCTTATCGCCCTGTCCGGCGGCGGTGTCGATATCCCGGAACTGCGGGTAGGGCCGCAATGCCTGCGCCACGCTAACTGGAGCGCAGTTAGCGCTGAACTGGCAGTTGATGTCCTGATAAGGACGCCGCAATCCTGCCGCTTGCGCAGCGGGCGAGTCAATGCTGCTCGAAAGCAGGTTTCGACCGTAGCGCTCAAGCAGGGAGAAGGGAAGTTGGTTGTAACGCTTCAGGCCGGCCACTAGATGGGCACCTATAGTGGCGTGGTAGTTCACCTCCACCACCGTCGAACTGGTCACCTGGCGCTGGAGCGAAAGCGACCATTGATAGTTCTCAGGAAGCCGGACCGCTTCCCCGTCCCAGTAGGCCGTGGCAGCGCCGTTTGAAAAAGTGGAGTCGAAACTCGGCGGCTTGATGTAAGGAGGCAGGCCTTGATCGAACTGGAAGGATGGGGTGATGCCGTTATCCAGACTGGCGGGTCTAAAGAGCAAAACGGCACCTTCGAAGTGTATGCTTCCTGTGGTGGTCTTGGCAATGCCGAAGCTGCGCCCGGCGCTGGCGCGCAGCGCGGTCTTGGCGTTGAGGGCGTAGGCGAGGCCTAACCGCGGCGAGAGACCGCCATAATATCCCGAAGTGATGCTGCGTTTGTTCTCCCGGCCGGGTCCAAAGCCGGCAAACCGCAGCGCGCCGGGCAGATTTTCCGCCCGCGCATTGGGAAGCGTCACATCGAGGTCGCTCCACTTATCCTTCTGCTCCAAGGGCGGCAGGGTGAACTCGTAACGGACACCGTAGTTCAGGGTCAGCTTGGGGGTGAGTTTGTAGTCGTCCTGGAAATACCAGGCGTGGCTGCGCCATTGCTGGCCGATCACGCGTTCGTTCTCCGTTGCGCCGGAGAAGCCCTGACCGAGCAGAAACGAGGCGAATCCGTTGCCACCGCCAGTAGAAAGGTTGTTGTCGTTGGGGACAGAGGTGGAGCGCCGGTCCCCGGTCACCCGGCCGGCAATGGTAGCCTCGCCGAAGCCATTGTAATGAAGGCGCTCCCACAGATACCCCATCTTGAAAGTGTGTTTTCCCTTGACGATAGACAGGTCGTTGCCGAACGAGAATGTAAATTCTTCAGAGCCGTCGAAGGCGGTCGTGCCCCACTTGTTGTAGTCGGAGAACTCCACGTTCAGCAGATTCCGGTTGCAGTTCCAGGCACCCTTCAGGCAGATGCCCTTGGCCTCCCAACCCCCGTCGAGCGCCGGGGAACTGGCGGCCCTGAACGACTTGTTGACGCCCCCGAACATGTGGTTGACGATGGCCGGAGTAATCACCTTGTCATAAGAACCTCGAATCAGTTTGTTCCTCTCGTCCAGTTTGAGCTGCTCGGTCACTGGCATCGGCAGCCCTGGGAAACCGTCCGCGCCAGCCAATGTTTCGTGCGCGGAGAAGTTGTAAAGGAAGCTGATGCGATCGTTCTGGCCGAAATTGTGATCGCCTTTCGCGCTGAACTTGGTCCAGGGGTCGAGCGAGGTACCCACGTTATTGATGTAGTTGTTGCGGACGTAGTCGCTGGTTCCGGGAGCGGCTCCATTGTTTGGTTTCAGAATGTCCCGGACGAGAGCGATGTAGTTGCGCGAGAGGACAGGGAACCGGGCTTGCGGAATCTGGTTACCCGCAAACGGCTGGCGGGTGAAGCCGGAGCCGCTCGCGGTGGTGGTCGCCGGATCGTAGATGGCCAGGGGGCGCGCGTTGCCGTCCACCCAGTTGCGAAAATCGCCACTGAACATCTCCGGGGTGGGGATGGAGAAGAGGCCGCTCCCGGCCCCGACGCGGTTTCGGAACCATTCCCCGGAGGCGAAGAAGAAGCTCTTGTTCCGTCCGTCATAGAGCTTTGGAATCCAGACCGGGCCGCCGACGCTCCAGCCGAAGTCGTTCTGCTTGTACTTGCCCTTGCGGTCTTCGAAGAAGCGGCGGGCGTCCAGCGCGTCGTTGCGGAGGAACTCATAAGCGGTTCCGTGGAGGCTATTGGTGCCGGACTTGGACGAGAAGGTAATCATGCCGCCCTGGCCGCGTCCGAATTCCGCCTTGAATCCGTTGGTCTCCACGGCAAATGCGGTGATGGCGTCCACCGAAGGCGTGTTGAGGTTGATCGCCCGCACAGAGTGAACACGGCCATTGAGAACCGTAACGCCGTCCAGGGTGGCGCCGAAGGCCCCGCCCTGGCCGCCGCCGACGTTGAAGCTGTCGTCGGAAGGCTGGTCGGCTTCCGGGGTGATCAGGGCCAGGTCGAATACGCTGCGCATCGCCCCGCCTACCACCAGAGGCAGCTCATCCACCAGTTTGTTTGAGACAGATGTGGAAACCTTGGCCGTCGAGGTCTGCAACAGCTCCAGCGTGTCCGCCACCTGGATCGATTCGGTGACTGCGCCCACCTCCATTTGGGCGTTGATCGTTGCCGTGCTGCCAGCCGAGACAATGACGCCGGCGCGGACAGCGGCCTTGAAACCCTGCTTCTCGACGCGAAGCTGATACAGGCCAACGGGCAGCGCGGGGATGGCAAAGTCGCCGGAGCTGGTGGTCTGCGTTGCCTGGGCGACGTTGGTGGCGGTGTTGGTGGCGAGGACGCGTGCGCCGGGGACTTTCGCTCCCGTCGAGTCGGTGACGGTCCCATTGATGATGCCACGGTCGGTCTGGGCAAAAGCCACTCCGATGGCGCACAAGGTTGTCAGTAGCCGGTATCTCAAGAACATGTAGATTGCTCCCTCCTGATCGCGGTTATACAGTCATCAGACCTGCAAGTCAACAATACGTATTGGGGTGTTGGGGGCGCGCCAGCGGAAGATT
This sequence comes from Bryobacterales bacterium, assembly GCA_043755435.1. Classification (GTDB taxonomy): domain Bacteria; phylum Acidobacteriota; class Terriglobia; order Bryobacterales; family Bryobacteraceae; genus JANXSF01. The sequence continues at coordinate 25,617 of JAYUSZ010000158.1, forward strand.
CCCTGCCAGGCCTCAGGCGTCAGCACAACGCGGTCTCGCACCACTTCCTGCGCCACCCTGCTGCCCTGGTAGTTGAAAAAGGCAAACGATTTATTGCGGATCACCCGGCCCGCCCAAAGAGCCGCCAAAGAGGTTCTGAATGCACTTTGGCCGAGCCAGCCCGGACGACATTGTTGAAGAAGGAACCACCCACGACAGCAACGACAATCGTAGGCGCTTGGAAGATGAATCGGTTGTACTCACGCCTCATCTCATGAAGCTGCTCGTACTGCTCGACTGTGAGACGTTTATCTTCAATCTCAGCCACGGACGCTCCCTTGTCTGGAACAGTTTTCGTCGGCCTGACGGCTTCTAGAGATTAGATCACATTTCGTAGATCGCAGCCTTCCTGAAGCAAAAGCAGAACTTCCTTGCCTTAGTCGCAGACCCATTACGCGGTACGAAGGATCAGAAGTTTGCCATCGCGATGAGGGGCCTCGGGCGGCTGACCGATCAGGCGAACAAGCCATCGGATTAGTTTGAGGAGGCGGTTACGCAAATAGCTGAGCCAATCTTCCGCGTAGGCTCATTCGACTCCGACAAGTTCCTCAACTCCAGACGTGTGGCTGGCCGATTCGTCAGCAGAATGTTCTCGCCCGTACTTCATAGAGACGCTTATTGTACCGCATCGGAGCGTTTGAAATGCGGAGATTTAGTTTTGTCTGGATCGTCGGCCACCCGGAAGTTACTTTTGGTTGCATCAACGAAGGTGGATAGCTTCCGAATGCGCCGTAACCCAGGCACTAACCGCCTCTTGATCATGTAGACTACAGCACCAACTCTAGTGGAGCCTGCACTAGCCCACTAAAGTTTGTACGGATCGAGGCACTGATGTAGAATTTGCTATCGGAGGAAAGCTTCTTGGCATTCTTGCTTCTCATTGGCACACTGAGTGCTGCACTCTTTGGACAGGCGGGGTTTACGGTGACGCCAGTGGGGCCGGCGGTGCTTGAGATCGACACCCGGCATGGGTCTGGGAATCGTTTCGAATTCAACATTACCAACAACGCAACGGCGCTCGACTACATCACCATTCAGCGTGCATCGATCCGATCCGGTGGTCAGCCGGTGTTCGGTGTCCCTTCACCTGAATATGGCGTCTCCTTGACGCCGGGGGCGTCGGCCCGCATGTGGTTTCGGTGGGATCTGGTGGGGAGAGTGAACCCCGGCAGTTACTCGGCAACCGTGCCCTTTAAGTCAGAACTCAACGGCGCGGTGGTAACGCAGACGATTCAATTTCTAGTGAAGACTCCGGCCGCCGAAGGGCGGCGAGCATCCATCACGGGGAGTGTTAAATCCAGTGACGGGAAACCCATACCTACGGCGATTCTGACATGGATCGACACGGGCGTGGGAGCGGAGGACCAGACCCCGAATCTGACGCTTTCCAGCGATGGGGCGTTCTCCTTCAGTTTGGCTCCCGGTGAATACGCCCTTTCGGCGTACGCCGTGGGCTACGAGTTCAGCACCGTTTTTTTCCGCGTTGCTGAGGCTGAAGCGAAACCCATATCGTTCCGCCTGGCTTCGGCATCCTCGCCACTCGATTCCAATCGAGTGGCCGCAACCGTTGCCAACGTAAGCAGCAGTATCTGGACGATGCGGGCTTCGTCGAATGCCTCGTTTGCAGCCACCGCACCCATGGGAAGTCAAAGCACCAGTGCCTTTCACGGGATCAAGCAGGGTACCGAGGTCTGGACAATCCCATTTCCCGGTATCAACAGTTCCCGTGGGGGCGCCGTTTCCCAGTTCCAGGCAACCGATTGCGATGCCGTTGTTTCAGCTGACGGCCGCTTGGCGGCGGGCATGGACTACAACGGCCGTGTCTACCTGATAGATACATCGACTGGTGTTACACGCTGGTCCACGGATCGTGCACAGGATCGGAGCCCGCTGTACCCTGCGAATAGCATGCTGGGGTCAGGATTCTTCACGTGCGGAGCCGTGGCTTTCAGTCCAGACGGATTGCATCTGGCTGCTGGCGGCAGCAACGGCTGGCTTGTGATGTTTGATGCCGTTTCTGGAGCCGCACTCTGGAACAGCAGCTATTCCGCGGAAATTCGTGCACTTCGCTTCACGCCGGACTCAACTAAGCTCGCCGTCGGTGCTGGAGACTGGAAGTTCCGCATGCTGTCCGCCGAAACTGGGTCCTTGCTTTGGGCTGCTGATAATCAATTTTGGCCGCTCTTCTTCATCGCCATCGATGCTGAGGGTTCGCTGGTCGCATCTGGAAGCAAAGAGGCCGAATTCCGAATGTGGAATGCTGTGACCGGAAATCTGGTTTGGAAGAAGGACTTTCCGGCCGGGGCCTTCGTGTCTGGCGCTGCGATCTTCCAGAAGGCTAATAAGGTGGTGGTGAGCGATTGGACTTTTGGAGTGCACGCTTACGATCTATTGGGTAATCCACTTTGGTTCCGCAGGCTCAACAACGCTGCCTTTGCGGCCTCCGCTGATGGGGCCTTCCTAGTGGCGGCCGGATATTCGACCAGTGGTGCACGGACGCCCGTTGTCTGGCTGCTGAATGATCAGGGTACGGTCCTATGGGAAGGCCGCCCCGATACTACGCGCAACTGCCGCGTTCAGGCTCCCTTTGCGAGCGACTTCCTGAAGTCGGTTGCGGTATCACAGGAGGGATCATTGATTCGAGTTCTTGCGGCCTGTGTGGGTGGCACAGTGTTTCAATACGAGTTATCACTGACATCGCAGCAGCCTTCGATTTCCGCCAATGGCGTGGTCAATGCAGCATCCTTCACAGCCGGACTTGCGCCGGGATCCTTCGCCAGTATCTTCGGAGAGGGCTTTTCATCGAAAACCATTTCGGCCCCCTCTCCATTCCCAACAACGCTAGGCGGAGTCACGGTTCGAATCGGAAAGAACCCGGATGCCGGTGAACAAGTGCCGCTGTACGCAATCTCTCCGCGACAGATCAATTTTCTGGTCCCCTCCACCATTGCCACTGGCCCCAACTTCGTCATCGTCGAAACGAGTGCCGGCAGATCCGAGCCCTTGGCCATTGAACTAAAAACCGAGGCTCCCGGCATCTTCTTCGATGCAGCGACTGGGTTGGGTGCCGTGCTCCACGCGGGAACGGCGCTCACCACTGCTGTCCGCGCTGCATCCAGCGGAGATTTTCTGGAAGTGTACGCAACGGGACTGGGAGGCGGCATCCCGAAGGCAACAATTGCAGGTGTTCCAGCGCAAGTAACATTTAGTGGCGAGACAGCAATCCCGGGGCTAGTCCAGGTCAACCTTCAGGTGCCCCCGGGAGTTCCAGCCGGTAGCGAACCACTGCAATTGTCGATGGCAAGCGGGGCTACAAGCAATCGGGTCACTATTCGGATTTCGGGAAATTGACGCGTTCGTCTCTAGGAGTGGCTCGGTGTCGGAGGGGCGGATTAGTCCGTCGTTCTGAGGTTATATCGCTCAATAAGGACAAAGAAGGCGCGAAGCCATCCGATTGTGCCGATGGCCCGAAGGGAAGGGTCAAATAGGTTTCCGTCCGATTGGCCGGCTCCGGCCCGGGCGTTGACTGGCTCGCGGCTTGCCCTGCCAACTTCGGATGCGCCGTGATCCAGGACCTATCCGCTTTCCTGATCGAGTACACCTGTTGGGTGCTTAACATGCCGCTTTCTCAGAGCGACCCAACACCAGTCGCCGAGGGAGTAGAATAGAGGGCTGTGATCGGTTAGACCATTTGCGAAAGAGGAGAAGAACATGAAATACGTAATCAGCTGGTTCGAACGCCCGCAAGGTTCGCCTATAGAATATGAGAATGCCCAGAAGCGAATCCTCGAAGTGTTTGGTCAGTGGACAGCTCCAGCCAATTTCAAGATCGAGTTTTTCGTGGTGCGTGTGGGCGAGTGGGGTGGGCATATGTTGGTGGACTGCGACGATCCATTAACGATTCACAAGGTTTGCTCTATGCTCCCTGCATTTGTGTTCCAGGTACACCCTGTAATCCCTGTTGAGGACGCAGTCCGGGGTGAACTCGAAGTAATCGCATGGCGCGATGGACTGAAAGGCATGTGACATCCTATCTCTGGGTCACTCCCAACTTCCGGATACGTCGATGAGCACATGGCGGCTGGCATGGTCGCCCTCTACGGTGGAACCGTAAGGCGTCAGTCAAATCTGATTCGTATGAAAACCGAATAGAACAAGCTGGCCCCATTTTGATGTTCAATCAGTCATCTACCAATGCGTCAGCGAACCATCCGGGCGAGTATAAACGTGCCTCGTGCCGGGCTGCGTTATCTCACTGATCTGCGTCAGCAACTTCATGTCAGCCGTAACCCCTAAACCTGGGCGGTCATTGCGCAGTGCCTTGCCCTTGCTGAAGTCCAGGCATTCCGGTAAATGCGCGATCGGCCTGCCGCCATAGTTGTACTCCATAATCACTGGGCCTGGGAACGTCGATAGACAGTTCACCAGTGCGGCTGTTGCAATAGGTCCCGTAAAATGCGGAATAATACCCACCGCATGAGTCTCGCAAAGTGCGGCGATCTTCATCATTTCCGTGATCCCGCCAACATTGGGCAGCGTGGCGCGGATGTAGTCAATGTCGTGGTTCTCCACTAACTTGTTGAAGTCCCACCGATGCCCCCACTCCTCGCCATGGGTCAGCGGAACAGTCGTCATCTGGCGGATCTTCGGCAGGTCCATCAAGGCATGCTCATCACGTACTGGGTCTTCCACAAAGTACGGTTCAAATTCTTCGATCATCTTGCAGGCACGTACCGCGTCGTTGAAATCGAAACGCTGATGGAAGTCGATACACCAATCGCCATCCTTGCCCACGCCGGCGCGCACTTCCTTACATTCCTGGGCCACTTTGCGGACGCGTTCGTGAGTATTGAAAACACCACCATCCGCAGTATCGCCTGCACCCATACGGAAGGCGCGGTATCCGGCTTCAATCGTCGCCGCTGCTCTTTCTTTCAGGTTCAGTCTGGCACTAACGCCGGAACCTCCACCAGCTCCGCGGTCAGCCGGCATGCCCGCCCCAGTGGCGTAACATTCGCAATGATCGCGAACCGCGCCGCCCAACAGTTCATGCACTGGCAAGCCAAGCACTTTGCCTTTTATATCCCACAGCGCCATGTCCAACGCTCCAAGTGCGTGAACCTTTTCACGGCCTGGAGGATAGAAGTAGGCAATAAACATCTCCTGCCAGAGCGCTTCGATTCGGAACGGGCTCTTGCCAATCAATGCTCCGGCGCACTGTTCCAAGGTGTCTCTTGCGCCGCCTTCCCCAATCCCAGTGATCCCAATATCGGTTTCAACCGTTACGATCATGTTGCTTTGATTAAAAATCACGTTCAGCTGCGGTGGCTTGTAAATGCGGACGCGAGTGACTTTCGCTTTGGGCAGCGCCGCCTCGGCTATGGTTGGCCGTGCAAGATGCAAGGCCGCAGGGGCCACTGCCAGGGATTTTAGAAATGCTCTTCGGTTAGTCATGGGATTCTTTAAGGTGCACTGAAAAGCTTATCGCAAATCGAAGCCTGATGGATGGGAGCGTTGCCCTTGCCCAGTAGTGTTAACCTTGCAGAGCTACATGCCGCCCATTCGCAACTTGCGCTGGTACATTGCCGCCCTGCTGTTCCTGTCTACGGCCATTAATTACATTGACCGCCAGACCCTGAGTGTACTTGCACCGTACATTAAAGAGGAGTTTCGCTGGACCAATGAACAGTTCGCGATGCTCATCATTTCGTTCCGCGTGGCTTATGCCATTGGGCAAACTTTGAGTGGCCGTCTGCTGGACCGCATCGGAACCAGGCGCGGACTCACCTTGGCCGTTGCCTTCTATTCTATTGCCGGAATGCTTTCCTCAACGGCCACCGGCCTTGCCAGCTTCTGCGGGTTTCGTTTCCTGTTGGGTGCTGGTGAATCGGCGAATTGGCCCGGTGCTACCAAGACTGTCGCCGAATGGTTCCCTCGCAAGGAGAGCGGTTGGGCTGTCGCAATCTTCGATAGCGGTTCAGCCGTTGGTGGAGCAGTTGCGCCACTCCTTGTCTATGGGGTTTATCATGCGTTCGGCGGATGGCGGCCGGCCTTCTTAGTAACTGGCATTCTGGGACTATTGTGGATTCCACTCTTCCTCAAGCTATACCGAAAGCCAGAGGAGCATCCGCGCCTTTCCGCCGAAGAGCGGGACTTGATCTTGACTCAACGCGCGGGTGCTGATTTAGCCGAAACTCAGGCTGCGCCGTTATCGTACCGTCAATTACTCACGCGTCCCGCAACATGGGGAATCATTCTGGCCAAATCGTTCACTGATCCTGTGTGGTTCTTTATCACTGATTGGTTCGCCTTGTTCCTGGTTTCTCGCGGCTTCAAACCTGAGGAAAGTATGCTCGCACTATGGGCTCCATTCCTCGCCGCAGATATTGGCAATTTCGCCGGTGGAGGAATTTCCAGTCTGCTGATTCAGCGCGGTTGGCCGCTTCTTCGTGCACGCAAAGCAGTCGCCGTCGTTTCCGCCGCTGGCATGTCTACGCTTGCGGCTGTTGCTTATGCCGATGGATTTTCCACCATGGTGATCTGCTTTGCAATCGCAACATTCAGCTACGCCGCATTTTCCACCATTGTCCTGGCTTTACCTGCGGATCTTTACCCAGCCGCCTCTGTTGCATCTGTAAGCGGACTAAGTGGGACAGGCGCAGGTATTGGTACGATTGCTGCCACTTACCTTACGGGAGTGGCAGCAGATCATTACTCGTTCCGTCCAGTATTGCTAACTGCAAGCGCCATGCCGTTAATTGCCGGAGTGCTACTGGTGTTGCTTGTCCGGAAACCGAAATCCCACTAGGCGGCGGCCCGTGGTCCCTTTAAGTGGGTGTTGAAAAAATCTAGGGTCTTGGCCCACGCATCACAAGCGGCGGTGGGATTATAGACAGCTCCCGTATCGTTGTGAAAGCCATGGCCTGAGCCCTTATAAACCTGTACCCCAAACGTGACTCGCGCGTTCACCATATGATTTGCCAGTTCACCAATCCTGACGGCTTGGCCTCTATCCGTATCAGAATAAATAGCCATTGTTGGACAGGTTGTCAATTCTGCTGGAGGTAGCGGCAACGCCGGCAAACCTCCATAAAATGGAACTGCTGCCTGAAGGTTAATACCATTCAGCACCCCGTGAATAATATTACCGCCGCCAGCGCAGAAACCAACAGCGCCAATACGATCCCAGACCACGTTCCGTACTCTCTGCAAATACTCGATGGAAAGGCTAATGTCGTTGTAGCGCTCCCCGATAGCGGTTCGCCCGTATGCTGCTCCACGCGCCGTATCGTCGGCGAACATTTTAGTTCCACCTTGACGGGAAAGCAGGTCGATCCCCAAGGCAATATAGCCGGCCTTTGCCACGCGGCGAGTTACGTCACGAATATGTTCCACCAAACCACGGTTTTCGTGAATGACAATCACCGCAGGAAGCAGTCCAACCTGGTTTGCCGGCCGCGCCAACAGTCCGAACAAAGGGCCGGCCTCGCCTTGGTAAGTAACGTCTTCCCATGTAATTGCAGGATCGTTTTCAGCAACCTTGATGCCCGCAGGGCAGACGGCTGTGTTGATCTGGGCCAACCCGTGAGTTTCAAGAACGGCCATGGCAGCAGCGCTTCCGCCCACCATCTTTGTCAGTCGGCTCCACATCTGCCGACGGGACAAACCCCCGTCCACATAAAGGTGCAACATGTGGTCGAGTTTTTCTTCTTCAGTAACGGGTGTTGAAAATTCGTCTCTCATGAAAAGTCTCCTGATTTTGAGGATAATCCCAATTAGACATATTCAATGCTTCTAAAGCAACCACCGCAGTCTTAAAAGGTATTAATTTAACAATTAGCAATTAGGGCTCTTGCTGGGTTGCACAATGAATGCTGCCTCCCCCGGCAGCGATACCATCGATATTGATCTGCACGATCTCACGAACGGGAAATGCTACTTGCAATGCTTCCCTAGCTGCCGCATCAGCTTTTGCATCTCCAAACTCCTGCGCGATCACGGCTCTGTTGCAGACATAGAAACCGATGTAACCAGCTGCAAAATCGTCCGTCTCGTATTTCGGTCGAACACGATCGGGCGCGGTAAGTGTGATGACTTCTAACTTACGGCCACGCGCATCTTTCCCATTGCGGAGAATGCGCAGGTGCTCCTTTGTAACCTGGTGATCATGAGACTGTGTATCTGGATCATAACCAGCCAACACAACTCCGGGGCGGGCAAAACGGGCATAAAAATCGGTGTGGCCATCGGTTATATCCTTGCCGCGAATTCCGGGCAGCCAGATGACCTTTTTAATTCCTAGCAACTCGCCGATTTCGCTTTCGAACTCGGCCTTGGTCACCCCTGGATTTCGATTGGTATTCAGAACGCAGCTTTCTGCAATGATGGCAGAACCGTGGCCATCCACTTCAATGCCACCCCCTTCCAGCACCAAATCGGTTTCAATGGATTCCACCCCAGCCTGCTTTGCGACGAGTTTCGCCACTTGTGAGTCATTTGCGAACTGTTGCTTTTCACCCCAACCATTGAAGTTGAAATCGACTGTGGCCTTCTTGTTCTGCTGGTTCACTACGAAAACAGGGCCCGTGTCGCGCATCCAGAGATCATCAAGCAGCGCTTCGACTAGTTCAACCTTCGAGCCCATCAACTTCCTGGCCAGGGGGATTTCCGCTTTTCCGGCCAGCATTGAGACTGGTTCAAACCTGGCAATTGTCTGCGCGATGGTCGCCAGGTTACGTTGTACTTCGGGGAGCAACTTTGCTCCCCATATCTTTTCATTAGCGCCGAACGCCATCCAGGTTCGCTTGTGGGGTTCAGACTCATCGGGCATGAGCCAGCCATGTGTAGCAGCCTTCGACGGGATGAGTAATCCTCCGCAAGCTAGAGTTGCGCGTTTGAGCCAATGTCTTCTTGGTGTCATGTACGGATCCACTTTATGATTGTGACCCTGTGATTAACTGGGGCACTCTTCCTGGGTTCACAGTAACACGGGTACCTTAAGGTTTGACCAAAGACTATTTGGGACTGCTGGGTAAAGGAGAGGGATATGGCCTCCAATTAGTCCTGCTTCAGCGCACCTATGTCCACGGTATGGTGAAGCCCCTCTTCGCGAACAAATCCCTTAAGGATGGCTTCAGCACGCTTGCGCAGTTGTCGAGCTTCGGATTTCTGCCGATGCTGGTCCAGAAATTGGCTTCGCTGGAGCAGGATGTGGGCTGTCATCGGATGATCTGCGCCCAGTCCTTGTTCCACCAAAGCGACCGCCTCACGTAGTAGCTCGGAGGCTTTGGTTGTCTCTCCCAAAGCCGATTTAGCTAGCGCAAGATTGGACAATACCGAAGGAATTGCAGCCCGCTCCTCAAGCGACCGGTGGCGGATCTGATTGTATACTTCCTCCAATACCGCCACCGATTCGAGATACTGTTTCTGCTCAAAGTGTGCAACTCCGATATTGCTTCGTAGAAAGAGACTGTCCATGGAGTCCCGCTCGCCAATACTTGTCCAACCAGCGAGTGCACGGTTGTACCATGAAGCAGCCTCGGCCGGCCGCGCGCGGGCAAACTCGTAACCTCCAAGGTTCCCCCACCAAATGAAAAGCTCGCGGCTTGTTGGCGGGACGCTGCTTAGGTCTCGTTGGGATACTTGCTTAATCAACTGGCCAGCTTGCCCAAGTTGGCGATTTTCGATGTAGAGCGCAAGCAAACCATTCCAATTGGCTAAGGAACACTGGATGCCCAGCAACTCCGAGCCACAGATCATCACCCCCCTGCGGAACGAGTGTTCAGCATCACGGTATTGACCCAATTCCTGCCCCAATATGCCCAAGCTTAAATAAATGGCGGCGCGGATTAAGGGTGGGTGCTGCGCAAACCCAGGTTCCTTAGTACAAGTTTCAAGAAACTGGAAGGCCGCGGGCCGGGGGAGGCTTTTGGCGTATTGAAGTGGATCTTGCTGCGCGGGAAGCACAAGAGCGAGTGATAGGACAAGAAACAAGCGCATGGCGGCTCCTTCGTTGGATGAGGCCTCCGAGGGATTCGGTGAGCGCGGTTATAGGAATAGGTTAAATTCCGGTTTTGTTGAACTTAACCTTCTGGCGGGTCATTTCGGCGAGCACGGGTAACCCGTCCTGAATGACAAGCCGATCAATTTCACCATGCTGTAACTGCTGACAGAAACGAATCAGTTCCCGCCAGGATGGATGGCAAGCGGCAACGGGATCTTCCCTTGTCCGTCTGGGCGGCTGTTCAAGCATGATTATCCAGTTAGACGCTTCAAGTAGCAATTATGTTCATGGTGGTTGAGAAAAAACTTCCCAACTTTTAGATTAGATGACCGGCACGTTCAAGAGGGGCGAGTTGCTGTAGAATGAACTGAATTTCCTTTAAAGCTTCAGCTTTTGACATTTATCTAATCTGTATAGGAGCGGGAAGGTTATGTTGCGAATTGGTACGAGTTTGGCAACATGTCTTTTTGCGGCTTATGGACAGCCAGAAGGCAGCATTCAGTTCGAGGTTGCATCTATCCGGCGAAGTAGCGCGGATCAGAGTGCTTCGTCTGGAATAAATACAGGAAACGGACGGCTTACTGCCAACAACGTGACTTTGAAACGTTGCATTGTTGGTGCGTATGGAGTCGGCCCGAACCAGGTATCTGGAGGTCCGTCATGGATCGAGTCGGACCGCTTTGAGATTACGGCCAAAGCCGGGGAGCCAGTGGGCGACTCGGTCCTTATGACCATGCTCAAGACGCTGCTGGCGCAACGTTTTAAGCTGGCTGTGCACATGGAGTCGAAAACGATCCAAGCATATGTGTTGGAGGTTAGTAAGAACGGACCTAAATTTGAGAAGGGCGATGGAAGCCGGTGGAAGGCCAACAGTAGCCGTGGGGGCATTGTTGCCGCGAACATCACAATGGACAATTTTGCTGAAATTCTCTCGCGGCAAATGGACCTGCCGGTTGTTAATCGTACAGGACTGGAAGGCATTTTCAACTTGGGCTTGCTATGGACTCCTGAGAGCCCCAAGCAGGCGGATGGGAGTGATCCACCGTCAATATTTACTGCGATCCAGGAGCAGCTCGGATTACGGCTACGCTCCCAGAAAATGGCTGTCGAAACGCTTTTTATTGACCATGCTGAAAGACCGTCCGAAAACTGAGTGCCGAACTCCAAACGAGTCAATTTTTCATTATTTACAATTGGGTCTTCCTGGTGATGCGGTCAGGGTTTGGCATGGATAGTTTCTATTGCAGCGGCTTGCCATCATGGAATGGCGGCTGAACAGTCCATTCTCATTCCCAGCGCCCAGCGCCGCTGGAAACCTTTCCAGAAATTAGTCCCGTCACTGAACTTGGCTCCTGCCGATGTACCGGGTGCCAGAGGCCATTGGCCGTTGTTGGAAAGCGCTGGCGCCACGTGCAGGTAATTACGTTTGCTTTCATCGCCCTTAAGAGTAAGGTCCAGGAACGCAGTGATGAAGTGCTGATTGATCGCCATGATACGGTCCTTGCGCCAGACAGGTTCGTCAAAAGATTCGTGCGTATTGAATGAGGCCACCACCTCCTGCGGTAGTGGATTGCCGCCAACATTGTGGCGAGCGTTCTGGTACACCAGCAGACATCGATCGGAATGGAGCGCTTTTTCAAAAACGGGTTGGATGCCAGCCTTAAAGTCAGAGATGTCGTCCTGGTCGCCTGCAATGAAAAGCAGGGGAATCCGGATACCAGCCAATCCCTCCGCATCCCAGGATTGATAAGGCGGTTGAGCACCCCATGGGGAGATGGCCACCACTGCCTTCACTTCTTTGCGCAACCGGGTTTGAAGCCGAGGGCTTCCTGCTTCCCAGTCGGCGAAATATCCACCCGGCACGAACCCATGGCTCATGGACTTGGCACTATAACCGGCTCCTGCGGAAGCTAGCGCGCCGTAGCCACCCATCGAGTAGCCAACAATGCCCACTTGCGCGGGATCGACGATTCCTTTGAGGAAATAACCAGCTTTAGCCGCTAGATCGAGGATTGCACCAATGGTAAACAACTGGTCGTTGGCACGGTTTAGAAGGGTACTCTGGAAGCCCTTTTCCTCGCCAAATACAGAATCGGTGTGATCGATTGCAGCCACCACATATCCCTTGGAAGCAATGTTCTCGGATAAATAGCTCAGAAAATATCGCGAACCCGGATACCCGTGCGAGACGATGACCAGGGGATATGTCTTTCCTTCGGCGGGCGGTGAGTCCCTTAACGCCTTGCCCGGAATTGAAACCGTTTGAGATGTGCCGCCGGGGTCCCTATTGACGCGAGGCAATTTCATCTCGTAATCCGTCCGTTCCACTGAGCCGTTTGGAATGACTGCTGGGTACCAGACTTCGATTCTCAAAGGTCGGTCGTACAATGGGGCCTTTCCTGTCGGTTTGTCGAAGTTTAGAATGTCGGGCTGCCCGGGATTGCGGAGATCGATGGTGCGGACTCCGACGGCATATCCGCCTCGGTGGGAGAGTTCCGGGGCATCGGCTGGCGGCACACTGAAGAACCCAGGTGTCTTTTGAGCTTGCAATTGGAAAGTGCATCCAAGGGCAACAAAGGCCGTACATGCAGTCGTAAATTTCATAGGGTTCGTTTCTCCAGTCTTATTAATTCTAGGGCATGAGAAGGAGAGTCATGCTGGAGCCAGCATAGGATGATCACGCTACCTGCAAACTACTTCTCAATCGGCAGAGCAGGTGAGCAACGTTGACTAAGCCTGCCCGTAGGTCAGTTAGCCTCGTGTAATTCTCAACAAAGCGCGTGGCTTTGGCGATTCTGGTATCATGCCGATGTGGTGAACCCAGCGTCCGCTCCGGTCGTAACGAAGGCAGACCTCAGGCATAGCCTGCTGGTGCGCCTTACGCACTGGATCACCGCACTCTGTTTCCTCCTCTTGCTGGTCAGTGGTGTCGAATTGATCATCTCGCACCCACGATTTTATTGGGGCGAGGACGGAAATTCGTTGACGCCTTCGCTTTTCGACCTTCCTATACCAGCCTCCCGGTCTTATGTGAAGACCGGCTACAACTTCGTTCTGCCAGATCAGAACGGTTGGAGCCGCTCCCTCCATTTCCAAACAGCGTGGATCGTGGTGTTCACGGGCTTGCTGTACGCTGCGTCCATCTTTCGCTCCGGGTATTTGCGGAAGAATTTGTTACCCGCGGCGGAGGACCTTTCCTGGACTAGACTCTCTGGAGCCATCGCCAATCATCTGCGTTTCAAGCCGCCGGGTGATGATGAAGTCTGGTCTTACAATGTGTTGCAGCGGATTGCCTACCTACTCGTCATATTTGGTCTTTTCCCAATTTTGATCTGGACCGGCTTGGCGATGTCCCCCTCAATCACAGCAGCTTTTCCATTTCTGGTTGAATTAGTGGGCGGGCAACAGTCGGCGCGCACCATTCACTTTTTTGCGACTGTGGGGTTAGTGCTTTTCTTCTTCGTTCATTTGCTGATGGTCTATTTGGCCGGATTCATGAAACGAGTGCGAACCATGATCACAGGCCGCGCTGAAGCACCGCAGGAGCAAACATGAGCAACATCTCCCGCCGCAAACTGATTACTGCTGGTCTGGTTGGTACTGCGGGCGTGTCGGGTATCGCTGCAACTGCCCGCATCGCCGATCAACACGGATTGGTGCCTCCCGATTCCGGCGGTATCTATGGTTGGGGCCATAGCTTGACCTATGCTGCTCAGCGGCTGCTGGTGGGCAACGCAAATGCACGCGAGTTTGCGCAAAGCCAGATCTCCAAGACACCGCATCCCAAAGGGAGGCCGCCCAAGGGTGAGGAATTCCTCCGGTTGAAGGCTGGCGGATTCAAAGATTGGCGGCTTAAAGTGGACGGAATGGTGGAGCGCCCTGGCTCGTTCTCTGTGGCTGAACTGAGAAGTTTTCCTGCTGCCACACAGATCACGCAGATGATCTGCGAAGAAGGATGGTCATACATTGCAATGTGGACCGGCGTGCCGCTATCGCACATTCTTAATCTTGTTGGTGTCCAACCGCTGGCCAAGTATGCCGTCTACACCACGATGGACGGAAGGGTTGAAGCGATTGATATGTCCGAAGCGTGGCACCAGCAAACACTAGTCAGTTATGGAATGAACGGAGGAGAGATCCCTGTTGGGCACGGCGGCCCCCTGCGTCTGCGTGTGCCGAGGCAACTGGGGTATAAGAGCAGGAAGTTCCTAACTAAATTGACTCTTACCGACACGCTGAAAGGGCTGCGGCTGGATACTAAATATTCCTGGTACGCAGGAATCTGAACAGCGGAAATCGGCAGCGCCGATATGCCGCAGGAGCAAGTATGACCAACATTTCCCGTCGCAAACTGATGATGTCCGGCTTGGTAGGTTCCGCAGGAGTATCCGGTATCGCGGTAGCTGCCCGCATCGCCGATCAACATGGTTTAGTGCCTCCCGATTCCCGCGGTATTTACGGTTTCGGCCATACCCTGACCTATGCGGCGCAGCGGCTGCTGACACGTAATTCCAATGCTCGCGAGTTCAACCAAAGTCAGATTTCCAAAATTCCCCATCCCACAGGGGATCCGCCCAAGGGTGAGGAATTCCTCCGCTTACAAGCTGGTGGATTCAAGGATTGGAGTTTCAAAGTGGACGGCATGGTGAGCCGCCCCAGTTCGCTTTCGATTGCCGAGCTCAAGAGCTACCCGGCCCAGAGTCAGGTCACGCAGCTTGTTTGTGAAGAAGGCTGGTCCTACATTGCAAAGTGGACTGGAATCCCGCTCTCGCACATTCTGAATTTTGCCGGGGCACTGCCGCAGGCTAAGTTTGTTGTGTACCATTCGATGGACGGCTGGGTTGATGCGATCGATATGGATGATGCGTTGCACCCTCAAACACTGGTGACCTATGGAATGAATACCGGTGACCTGCCGGTGGGTCACGGCGGCCCACTACGAATGCGTCTTCCGAAGCAAATGGGTTATAAGAGTCTGAAATTTCTCAACAAGGTGACCGTCACCGATACGCTTGAAGGCGTGCCGGTGGGTGGAGCATATTCCTGGTACGCAGGTATCTGATGGGAGGGGAGTTCTCCGGCCCTGCCTGAGCCGGAAAAACACCCCCTCTTTTAGCCAAGCTCAGGCAAGGTCGTAGCGGTCAAGGTTCATCACCTTGTTCCAGGCGGCGACGAAATCCTTCACGAATGCCTTTTTGGAGTCGGCACACCCATAGACTTCAGCGAGGGCCCGGAGCTGGGAGTTAGAACCGAAGACGAGATCAACGACGGTGCCCGTCCATTTGAGTTTGCCCGTCTTCCGATCGTGCCCCTCAAGCACGCCTTCCGAGGTAGCGGACTTTTGCCACTTCGTGTTCATGTCAAGCAGGTTGACGAAGAAATCATTCGTGAACGTTCCTGGCTGCTTGGTGAAAACACCCTCTTTGGACTGCCCGAAGTTTGCACCCAGGGCGCGCATGCCACCAACCAGAACCGTCATCTCGGGAGCAGTCAGGTTCATCAGGCAAGCTCGATCGAGCAGCAGTTCAGCCGCTGAACTTTCGTGTCCTTTACGGAGATAGTTACGGAAACCGTCGGCGATTGGCTCGAGTACGGCGAAGGAATGAACATCAGTCTGATCCTGCGACGCGTCGGTGCGCCCCGGTGAAAAGGGTACCTTCACGTCGTGGCCGGCTTTCTTCGCCGCTGACTCGACGGCTGCGCAGCCGCCCAGAACGATAAGGTCAGCAAGCGATACCTTTTTCGAACCGCTATTGAAATCCTTCTGGATTCCTTCCAGCGTCTTAAGAACTTTCGCCAATTTGGCTGGCTGGTTGACTTCCCAATTTTTTTGCGGAGCAAGGCGGATGCGTGCTCCATTGGCACCACCGCGCTTATCGCTGCCGCGGAACGTTGCCGCAGAGGCCCAGGCCGTTGTGACGAGTTGAGAGATGGAAAGTCCAGATGCCAGAATTTTGGCCTTCAGCGCAGCAATGTCCTTCACCCCAATCAGTTTATGATTCACTGCCGGAACAGGGTCCTGCCAGATCAACGGCTGTGCGGGTACCAGTGGACCAAGGTATCGTGAAACAGGACCCATATCGCGATGAGTCAGTTTGTACCAGGCTTTGGCAAACGCGTCGGCAAATGCCTTTGGGTTTTTATGGAAGTGCCTGGAAATTTTCTCGTAAGCAGGGTCCGCCTTCAGCGAAAGATCGGTGGTGAACATGATTGGGGCATGCTTCTTCGATGGATCGTACGCATCGGGGACAGTGCCTGCAGCAGAAGCATCCTTGGGTGCCCATTGATGTGCACCGCCAGGACCTTTGGTTAGCACCCATTCATAGTTGAACAGGTTGTCGAAGTAGTTGTTGTCCCACTTTATAGGATTGGTGGTCCATGCGCCTTCGAGTCCGCTGGTGATTGCGTCGGCACCTACTCCGGTGCCAAAGGAGTTCTTCCAGCCGAAGCCTTGCTCTTCAATCCCAGCGGCTTCGGGCTCTGGGCCAACATACTTATTCGCATCGGCAGCGCCGTGGGCTTTGCCGAAGGTGTGACCGCCGGCGATTAGTGCCACTGTCTCCTCGTCATTCATCGCCATGCGGGCGAAGGTCTCACGGATGTCCCTGGCAGCAGCAAGCGGATCAGGGTTGCCGTTGGGTCCTTGCGGATTCACATAGATCAGGCCCATTTGAACCGCGCCAAGGGGATTGTCCAACTGACGGTCGCCGCGGTAGCGCTGGTCTCCCAACCATGTGGATTCAGGTCCCCAGTAAATGTCTTCTTCCGGCTCCCAGATGTCTTCACGGCCACCGGCGAAACCAGCGGTCTTCAGTCCCATCGATTCCAACGCGACGTTACCACTGAGGATCATTAGGTCGGCCCAGGATATTTTCTGGCCATACTTTTGCTTGATTGGCCAAAGTAAGCGGCGTGCCTTGTCAAGGCTGACGTTGTCCGGCCAACTGTTGAGGGGCGCGAACCTTTGCGATCCGGAACCTCCTCCTCCGCGGCCATCGGCGATGCGGTAAGTACCTGCGCTATGCCATGCCATGCGAATGAACAGCGGACCATAATGGCCGTAGTCAGCGGGCCACCAATCCTGTGATTTGGTCATCAGAGCATGCAGGTCCTTGATCACGGCCTGCAGGTTGAGACTCTTGAATTCCTTCGCATAATTGAACCCCTCGTCCAAAGGATTGGACAGAGGAGATCGCTGGTGCAGGATCCTCAAATTCAGTTGATCGGGCCACCAGTTTGCGTTGCTTGCGGCTCCAACGGTTGTGTGTTTGCGAGCGCCGGCTGAGAACGGGCACTGGGCTTCGGTGGGTTGTTTTTCCATATGTTTATCCTCTCGAATTAGTCAAATTTCTCAAACTTATAATATCGTGCCCTTCGACTTCTTCCGGCTAGGCGGTTTGCAGCTCTTGCACACTCCAACAAACTCCACCCGGCATTGTTGGACGGAGAATCCTACAGGCAACTCGCTGGTTGGCAAACGAATTGGCTGCACAGCGGTTTCTTCAATATCGAAGATTGCCTTGCACGAGGAACAGACCAAGTGATGGTGCGGAGTCATGTTCGATTCCAGACGCAACGAACCGTGATGGAGAGTTACTTCCCTCAGAACGCCTGAATCGAGGAAAGTCTTCACGTTCTTGTAAATGGTGCCTAGGGAAATGGATGGAATCCGCTGCCTGACCTGCTCGTAGATCAATTCCGGGGTCGGATGCTGGCGCGAATCGACAACAGCTTCGTAGATTACTTGCCGCTGGTAAGTGAAGGCAAGACCTTGCTCTCTACAGCGCCTGCGGAAGTCTTCGAGTGCTTGAGCACGCATGCCGGACATTGACAATAATAGTTAAACAGGAATAATTATCCGGTGTCAACTATTATCTTCTAAGTGTCACGGCTTTTTTAAGGCTGATCGCCCTTCGGCGAATTTTCTTTCCGTCCCCTTCGCTTTGGTTGCAACAACAGGCCGGGAGGACTACGTTACGCGGCCAACTTGTACCCTCATGCTAGGATAATATTGTGAACTTTAGCCGGAATTCAACCGTCTAAATATCCAACAGGAGTTCCATCTACAAGTGAAACCGTGGAAAATAGTTGTCGGAATCGTTGCTCTACTGGCTATCGCCGGTGCGATTTACGCCAGCATTCAATACAATCAGAAAGGCATTATCAGCGTTCAAACCGGGAAAGCCGTCCGGCAGGATCTAACTTCGCTTGTAACTGCTTCCGGTGAGATTAAGCCTCGCAATTACATCAACATAGGCAGCAATGCGCAGGCCCCTTCAAGGATCACATCGATCCTGGTTACCGAAGGCCAACGCGTCAAGAAAGGGCAAACCCTTGCTACGCTTGAATCCGTGCAGCCGGAAGCCGATCTGGCAGCCCAGCGCGCTTCAGTTGGTGTATCCGAAGCCGATTCTTCCTCCGCCGAAGCTGCTTTCAAATCACAGGATCAGAATATCGCCACGCTTGAAGCCACCTTGGAGCGCATCCGAACCGATTCGCAAAAGGCGAGACTCAACATGGATCGCGCCAATAAGCTGAAGCCCGAAGGTTTGATTGCCCAGCAGGATTACGATCTGCGCAACGCAGAACTCCAGTCTTCGCTTGCCGCCATTCGCGAATCGGAAGCACGCATTGCCCAGGCAAAGGCCCAGCGGGACCAGTTCAAGGCGCAATTGAATGCCGCCCAAAAGCGTGTCAATGTTTCACAGGCCCAAGTTCGCCGCGCTGTTGACGTGCTCCAGCGCACCATCGCCACTGCCCCTCTGGACGGCATGGTCACCAATCTTCCAGTGCGCGTCGGTGAAACCGTTGTTTCCGGTATTCAGAACTCACCGGCCAGCCTGATCATGACCATTGCGGACATGTCACTGATCACCGCTGAAGTGAAAGTGGATGAAACTGATATTGTGAATGTGAAGCTGGATCAGGTGGTGGACATCACCATTGACGCGATTCCCGGCAAGACTTTCAAAGGGCACGTCCTTGAAATCGGTAACACGGCGATTCTTCGTTCCACGGGTTTGGCTGCTTCGCAAAGTGCCATTTCCAGCCAGGAAGCGAAGGATTTCAAGGTAGTCGTAGCCTTGGATAATCCGCCAACGGAAATTCGTCCTGGACTCAGCTGCACTTCCAAAATCATTACTTCCGTTCGGGAAAAGGTGGTTTCCATACCTATTCAGGCGCTCACGGTTCGCCAAAAGGGCGATCTTGAACCGAAGAAAGAAGGCCAGAAAGATACTCCACCTCCTACTACAGATCCGGTTGCGATGAAGGCTCGCAAGGAAGAAGTACAGGGCGTATTTGTCATCGCCGGGGAAAAGGCTGTGTTCCGGAAAGTGGACACAGGCATAACCGGTGCAACCGATATTGAAGTGCTCAATGGCCTCAAGGAAGGGGACGAGATTATCACTGGAAGCTATAAGGTGATCCGTACTTTAAAGAATGAAGCCAAAGTGAAAGTGGACAACAAGAGTCCTATCAAGGCAGAATCATAAATACACCATGGCAACGGCAGAATTAGCGACTAACGCGAAAGGGTTACAACTTCGCCAGGATAAGATTGTCATCCGGACCTACGATCTTTGGAAGACCTATCAAATGGGCGATCAGACAATCAACGCCGTTTCTGGTGTTGACATTGAGATTAAGCGTGGCGAGTACGTTGCCATTATGGGTCCATCGGGTTCGGGAAAATCGACTCTTATGAACTTGATTGGCTGTCTGGACAGTCCATCTAAGGGCGACTATTACATTAACGGCAATCTGGTCAGCGAAATGAACGACGACCAGTTGGCCCATATTCGCAATAAAGAAGTTGGGTTCGTTTTTCAAACCTTCAACCTGCTGGCAAGAGCCACTTCATTGCATAATGTGGAACTGCCGCTGATTTATGCTGGAATTGATAGCAAAACGCGTATTGAAAGGGCCACCCAGGCATTGCGGCAAGTGGATCTGTTTGAGCGCATGTATCACAAACCCAACGAGCTTTCCGGTGGACAGCGGCAACGCGTAGCTATTGCCCGGGCTTTGGTGACCAATCCGTCAATTCTGCTTGCTGACGAACCGACTGGAGCGCTCGATTCCACCACTGGTATTGAAATTATGGGCTTGTTTGAGCGCCTGTATCAGCAGGGCAATACGATTATTCTGGTTACCCACGAACATGACATTGCCATGCATGCTAATCGCGTGATCTTCATTCGCGACGGTAGGATTGAGCGCGACGAGAAGATTAAATAAAGACAGGCTTTTTTAACTTTTTCATTCCGAGCAGTATCAGGCCTAGCCCCAACATCGCCATGGTTCCGGCTTCAGGCGTCGCTGTAATATTACCTGGCCCATTAATGCTGTTGTTAGCCGTTCCCGCATCTGTATTCCTGTACCCGGTGGTAACAAGCACATAGGTGCCGATTGTAAGCGAGGAACTGAAACCAGATTGGCCAATGAACCCTAAATCATCGTTGCCATCGATTGCGTTCAACAGTGGATTCAGTGGATTAAACGACGTCCTGTAAAGCAGGGTGTAGTTATCCCAATTCACAGGGCTGGTGGAAAGGCTGTTGAAAGTATAGCTTCCTGCCAGGTCAATTGAAAAGGTCCGTGCCGAGTATGCAACTGCCGTTCCCAACGCGGAAAGACCCAGTGGCGTTCCTCCCGCCGGATTTGCTATGGGCCTGTTAAAGGTCGGCTGCCCCGTAGTTACCACGGTGTAACTAAAACTGCCTGCATAAAGAGGCGAGAGCGTCGCGAACGCGATAACTAGGTATCGATTTCTCATTGGTGATTCCTTTTCCGAACTTCTCGTCTGCTAATACTTTCTACTAATCCTCGATACTTCGGAAGTAGGGCAATTCCTAAATCCCAAACTGAACTTTCTTAGCTAACCCCAAGTTTTTGAGCTGGAACTAAACCTTCGGACTAAGAAACCGAAACAGCAATCAGGTATCGATTTATTTTTGTTGCAGCACATCCATATTCACTTTGTCTTATCCCGCGCATTACTTGAACTAGTGTATTTCCTATATTCGGAGTCAAGTTTTCCTAGCACTTGACCGATTCATCTCCCACTCGGTACCCATGGGGGATACAATACTTAGTGTGCTAAACCGACGAAATTTTCTTCGCACCGCAGCTGCGGCTCCCATGTTTGCTGCCACTGCATCGAAACCCAATGTTATTGTGATTTTGGCGGATGACATTGGCTATGGAGACCTTAGCTGCTATGGCGCTACGAAGGTAAAGACACCTAACCTGGACCTGCTTGCAAAGAAAGGGCTACGCTTCACTGATGCCCACGCTGCCGCAGCTACTTGCACCCCTACCCGGTACGCGATGATGACCGGCCAATACGCCTTTCGTAAAAAGGGCACAAACATCCTTCCAGGTGACGCGAACATCATCGTAGAACCAGGCCAAACCACGGTGCAATCGGTCTTCAAGAAAGCAGGATATGCAACCGGAGCTGTTGGGAAATGGCATCTGGGGTTGGGTAAGAAAACAATTGATTGGAATACCGATATCAAACCCGGGCCATTAGAAATTGGATTTGATTATGCATTTCTTATTCCGGCTACGGGGGACCGCGTTCCCTGCGTTTACGTTGAGAACCATCGTGTGGTTGGGCTCGACCCGAAAGACCCGATCACAGTGAATTATCAGGATCGAATCGGAACCGAGCCGACGGGTAAGGAACGACCTGATCTTCTGAAAATGAAGCTTTCCAATGGCCACGATCAAACCATTGTCAACGGCATCAGCCGCATTGGGTATATGACTGGAGGCAAGAAAGCACTATGGGTAGATGAGGATATGGCCAAAACCATTACCGGTAAAGCCGTGGATTTCATCACCCGGAATCAAAAGAAGCCATTCTACTTATATTTCGCCACGCACGATATTCATGTTCCGCGGGTTCCTGAGGCTCGCTTCAAAGGATCGAGCGGCTGCGGCGTTCGTTGCGATGCCATTCAGGAACTGGATTGGTCGGTGGGCCAGATCATGGCTACTTTGGAACGGCTGAAATTGGCTGAGAATACGTTGCTGATCTTCACCAGTGACAACGGAGCGGTGATTGACGATGGGTACGCCGATGGATCAGTTGAAAACGCGAATGGTCATCAGGCAAGCGGTGTTCTACGTGGCGGCAAGTACAGCATGTATGAGGGTGGAACGCGGCTACCGTTCATTGCAAGGTGGCCAGCGCGGATCAAGGCTGGGGAATCCAGCGCCTTGGTGTGCCAGGTGGACTTGATGGCTAGTTTTGCGGCGCTGACCGGCGCGAAACTATCGGGAGAAGATGGACCTGACAGTTTCAATATGCTGCCTGCGCTGCTGGGGGAATCGCAACAAGGTCGAGATTATTTAGTGGAGCAGGCGGCGGGGCTCTCCATTCGAAAGGGAAATTGGAAGCTGGTTCCGAAGAGACCTGGGATGGATGGGAAGAAGGGAAATGGCCGGCGAGCTCCAGAAGGTTTGGAAACGGAGTTGTTTGATTTGTCCAAGGATCTTGGGGAGCAGAACAATATAGCGGCCAGTCACCCGGAAATTGTGCAGGAGATGTCTGAGTTACTGGCTAAAGTTCGAGATGGTGGACGGAGCAGGCCCTAAGCCACCGGGTCTGACGGAGTGGCCGACGCTGCCCAAACGGTACGGGTTTCCTCAATTGCCGTTCGGAGTTCCGCAGCTTGGCTGATGGATGATTCCAGAAAATCGAGACCAGTAAGTAGCCATTGGGCAATCGCAGGCTGTGACAATCGATAAAATACATGCCGTCCCTCTTTGCGTTCTTCAACCAAACGATGGGATCGCAGAAGCGAAAGGTGCTGGGAAACGGCAGAGTGAGCCAAGCCCAGCGCCGCTTGCAGTGAGTTCACGTCGCGCTCAGAATCTCGCAATTCCTCAATGATACGAATACGATGCGGGTGAGAAATCACCGAAAGGAGCTTGGCCAGTTCTTTTGAAGTGTGGGAGCGGTGAGGCATCTCATTGCTATGGTAAAAGAATGCCTGCTAAAAGTCAAATATTTATTTATACATATATTCAAATATCTTGACATCTAGATTATTAAATAATAAGATAGTATGGAGATGACACACAATTCCGAAAGAAGCCCTTTTTCGAGGCTGCTTGCTTGGTTGACGGGAGAAAAGACACTTCTCCTCATCACAGTAGTCTACTCCATTGGAATTGGCCTGCTTTCCCTAGTTGTGCCGGTTGCCGTGCAGAGCTTAGTGAATAGTGTGGCCTTTGGGAATCTGCTGCAGCCCTTAGCCGTGCTGACTCTCATCGTTCTGGCAGGACTTGGTTTTTCAGCCGTATTGCAGGGAATGCGCACCTATGTCGTAGAGCTATTGCAGCGGCGTGTGCTGGTTTCCATAGCCTCCGATTCCATGAACCGGCTCCTTCGGGCGAAAGTAGAAGCGTTTGATGGCTATCATGGTCCGGAATTGGTGAACCGATTCCTGGAAGTGGTTACCGTGCAAAAGAGCGGCGCCATGTTGTTAATTGACGGCTTGTCCATTCTGATGCAGACGACCATTGGAATGATCCTGCTGGGCGTCTATCATCCCTGGCTGTTAGCCTTTGATATGTTATTGTTGCTGTTCATCCTAATTGTGCTTTTCCCGATGGGGCGAGGCGCGGTGAAAACAAGCATTTTGGAATCCAAGGCAAAGTATGAATTGGTTGCCTGGCTGGAAGAAATCGCACGATGGCCTGCGCTGTTCAAATCGAACCATGGGCTGCAGTATGCCACCCATCGTACAGATGAGTTAGTGCAGGATTATCTTACCTATCGCGGCAAACATTTCAGAATTTTATTGCGTCAAATTCTTGGTTCTCTAACTATGCAGGCTTTTGCCAGCGCGCTCTTGTTGGGTGTGGGTGGTTGGTTGGTAATTCAAAGGCAGTTGACGTTGGGTCAATTGGTGGCAGCAGAACTGGTGGTTACTTTGGTGGTAAGCGGCTTCAGTAAGTTTGGGAAGCAGTTGGAAACCTTTTACGATTTAAGCGCGGCAGTAGACAAGCTTGGATACTTGTCCGATCTGCCGGCCGAGGAAAGCGGGAAGGAGGAGCTAACTCGTTCCATGAATGGCATCGGCATCACGTTTCGAGATGTCCATTTCACCTATGGGATGGGGAAGCGCGCCGTACTTGAAAACGCGAATTGGAAATTGGAGGCGGGCGGCAGATACGCCCTCACTGGTACCGGCAAGAGCACCGTCCTGAATTTGATCTTTGGGCTGCGAACCCCCAATAAGGGCGGCATAGACATTGATTCAATTGAAATCCGCGACTTAAATCTTGACACCTTGCGCTCGCAAATTGCCCTGGTGCGGCAGCCGGAAATTTTCCAGGGAACGCTAGCCCAGAACTTACGGTTGGTGAGCCCAGGTGCCAGTTCCCATGATTTGCGCGACGCTCTGAACCGGGTGGGGTTGTTGGAGGATCTGCGCGAATCTTCTGATGGACTGGAAACCAAACTTTCCACTGGAGGCTTGCCGTTTTCACAAGGTCAAGCTACGCGGCTAATGATCGCGCGCGCAATCCTGAGTAAGCCGCGGCTGCTGATTCTGGATGAATGTCTCGATCTAATTGAAGATCCGGAATTGCGGCAACGGATCCTGACTGATTTGTTTTCGAGGAACAATCCCTGGACCGTGTTAGTGGTAACCAACAATACCGATGTTAGGGCGCTTTGCGATGCAACATATCTGGTTAAAGACGGCATTTTACAAATGGTGAGAAACTAACCATGAACACAAACTCATTACCCATTTCATCAGCTTTGGTTCATTATCCGAACGGCGTCCGGATTATGGCTTTTCTGTTGCTGCTTCTATTTCTGGTGCTGCCTGTGGTGTTGTTGATGGTCCCGTGGCAGCAGAACGTAACTGGCTCAGGAAAAGTAACCGCGATTCATCCAAGTGACCGGCAACAAACGATTGATGCTCCGGTGGATGGCCGTGTTTTGCGTTGGCACGTGGTGGAAGGGACCAGAGTGAAGGAGGGCGATCCCGTTGTGGAAGTTGCCGACCTCGATCCGTCCTTCATTTTTCGCATAACGCAGGAACGGGAGAATATTGTTCGCAGAATGGAAGCAGCACGTTCCCGTGAGCTTTCGTTAGCAGAGCGGATTGTTGGGGTAGAAGGTTCCCGCAGGAACTCCTTAGACGCCAACCGCAGCCGCATTGATACTGCTGCAGATCGGGTTGAAGCTGCTCAGAAATCGCTGTCCGCGGCTGAGGCAACGGTGGTGGCTGACCGGTTGAATTTGGAGCGGCAGAAAAAATTACTCGAAAAAGGTTTGACATCAACCAGGAATCTGGAATTAGCACAGATGGCATTCGACCGGGCGCAGGCGGAAGTGGAGCGCTCCAGGGCAGCCGTGAATGCCGAAAAGAATTCAAGAGCAGTACTGAGTGCCGATCAAAGCAAGATTGAGACAGATTTCAAATCCTCCATCGAAGACGCCAAGGCCACACGTGCAGCGGCACTGACGGAAGTTGCCAACGCCAATGTGGAGTTGCAAAGAGTGGACGCGCGCCTGGCCCGTCAACAAACTCAAATCGTCCGTGCGCCCAGGGAAGGAACCATATTTCGATTGCTGGCGCAACCCGGCAGCGAAGTTTTGAAGGCCGGTGATCCGGTGGCGTTGATGGTCCCCGATGCTGGCAAAACAGTAGTTGAGATGTTGATGGATGGCAACGATGCTCCGTTGATTACCCCGGGCCGTATGGTCCGCCTTCAATTTGAAGGTTGGCCTGCCATCCAGTTTGTAGGCTGGCCATCGGTTGCTGTTGGAACATTCGGCGGCAGGGTTCTATTGGTCGATTCCACAGATAATGGTCAAGGCAAATTCAGGGTATTGGTGGAGCCGGATCCCAAAGATGAGCCATGGCCATCGGCGCGTTGGCTGCGGCAAGGTGTGAGGACCAACGGTTGGGTACTGCTGAATGAAGTGAAGCTGGGCTTCGAATTGTGGCGGCAGTTCAATGGGTTCCCTCCAGTGGTATCAATGTCGGAACCTGGCAAGGAAAGCGGAGGGAAGAAGAAGTGAAGTTCCTTCTGACATTCCTAATTGCCGGGACGCTACAAGCTGAAGTGTTAACATTGCAGGACCTTTTAGCGCGCGTGCAGAAAAGCTATCCCCCGTTGCTTGCCGCACTTCAGGATCGAGAAGCGGCCGAAGGTGATCTGCTTACCGCCATGGGGCGCTTCGATACGAATTTTCGCGTACGGCTTGACGCCGATCAATTCGGCTTTTACGACAACGAGCGCGTTGACGTAGGGGTTGAACAGGCCACTCCGTATTGGGGTTCAACATTCTTCGGCGGATGGCGAATCGGAGATGGAAATTTCGCCTCCTACGACGGTAAGCTGGCCACGCGTAGCCTGGGGGAATTTCGCGGCGGTATGCGCCTGCCGCTATTGCGCGACAGGGCGATTGATTCCCGCAGATCCGATGTTCGCAAAGCAGATTTGAACCGTAGAGTGGCCGCCCTCTCCATTGATCAGCAGAAATTGGTTATTTCGCAAACAGCCACTCGACGCTACTGGGATTGGCTGGCCGCAGGGCAGCGGTATGAAGTAGCTCGGCAATTGCTCGATTTGGCGATGAAGCGCAACGACATCCTAAAAGAAGGCGTGAAGTTGGGGCAGTTGCCTGCGATTGAAGTGCCGGAGAACGAGCGGGCGATTTTACAGCGGCGATCGCAGATTGTTGAAGCGGAGCGAAGTTTGCAGCAGGTATCGATTGACTTATCTTTGTTCTACCGTGATGATGCCGGGGCACCCTTAATGCCGCAACCATCGCAATTGCCCGTTGGATTTCCACAGATGGTTGCATTAACCGAAGATTCGTTGAAGCAGGATATTGAAACTGCACTTCGGAGGCGTCCGGAGATTGAACGCTTAATTGTGCAGCGGCAGCAGACGCAGGTGGATTTGCAGTTGGCGAAGAACCAGTTGCTGCCGAATTTAGATGTGGGGCTGACCTTCACCCAAGAGGCTGGAGTGGGCAGCGTGAAACGAGGTCCCAGCGAGCTACGAGGCAGTCTGCAGTTTGATCTGCCCTTTCAGAGGCGAAACGCTCAGGGCCGATTAATGACTTCTGAAGCTCGGATTAGTCAGCTGAACCAACGAGAGCAGTTCACTCGGGAACAGGTGGTGGCCGAGGTTCAAGACGCTATTTCAGCAGTGCAGACTTCTTATCGCAGGGCGCGCTTGATCTCTGAAGAAGTCAAGGTTGCCCGTCAATTAGAGGATGCCGAACGGTCTCGCTTTGATTTGGGCGATGGCACTCTGTTTCTGGTGAACTTAAGGGAACAATCAACGTTCGATGCGGCCGTCAGAGAAGTCTCCGCACAAGCGGATTTTTTCCGGGCAACTGCTGTGTACGAATTGGCAATTGCCGAGGCCTTGGCCCCCACAAAACGGCCTTGAGCCTCCCAAATGTTCTATTCGCGAAAATCCGGGACGGGGTTTTAATTCATTTGGGTAATTTCCGTAAGTACAACATCTTCAATGGAATTAAAGCCCCGTCCGGATTTCGCAGGCCGCGCACACTGCGGTCCCAGGCCAGCCAACACAAGTGAATTAAGAGATTAGCTAAGAGCTGGTTGAATTCAATACAATCCCGACTTGTCTTTCACCCATCGCCATCGGTAGTATAAACAAGCAGGCTAAAATAGCCGAAGACTGTGCAGTGGTACGCGCAGAACCAAGGTATCGAAGTTTTTAATGGACGCCCCTATTAAGCCATCCACGGCTCCCACAACGAAGCTGGTGGAATTGAAGGCCGGCCGGATTTCCGATCCGGTTGACCGGCTGCGGTACCTTCGCAGCAAGGCTACCACAACTGTTACTGCTAACAAGCCGTCCTTTTATGAGCAGCATAAGTCCAGATTGCAGATAGGGTTTGTAGCTGTCGCGTTAGGCGTGATCGGCTACGGGGTGATACCGAACCAGCGTCCAGTGAAGGCGCGCTCGCTCTCGAGTGCCGCGTCATCCAAAAGGCCAATCACCGAATTTTCCACACCGGCAGGAAAGATCTGGTTAGTGGAAACACGGGAAGGCCAGGAAATTTACTCCAACACGCTGAGGATAGAAACCCGATTTACAATCCCAAATGGCGCGGAGCCGAATTGGAAGTATTCCAGATTCGCGATGGGTGCCACGACTCCTGTTGAAATGCCGGGACCCGTGGGAATTGTTTTCCACACGACAGAAAGCATGATGGCACCGTTTGAAAAAGATCAGATCAAACGTTTGAATTTCAACGGCGAAAGCGCCGTTCGCTATGTCAAAAGCAAGAGAGCTTACCACTATCTAATTGATCGATTCGGGCGTGTTTGGCGGGTGACTCCGGAAAGCGAACCGGCTTTCCATGCCGGGAATTCTATTTGGGCGGATAAGGATTGGACCTACATCAACTTGAATCACAGTTTCCTCGGCGTATCTTTCGAAGCGTCGCAGAGCCGAACGGAAGGTGAGGCTCTGATCACGGAAGCGCAAAAACTTTCGGCCAAATTACTGACGGATATGCTGCGCGCGAAATACAATATCACGGAGCGCAACTGCGTTACCCACGGAATGGTTTCTGTGAACAACGACAATCATGGGATCGGCTACCATACTGATTTTGGTGGTGATTTCCCTTTCACGGAATTGGGGTTGATGGATAATTATAAATCGCCGCCACCCAGTATTTATCTGTTCGGTTTCATCTATGATGAAAGTTATCAGGATGCGATGGGACAGCGCATGGATCCGGGGCTGGCAAAGGCTACCGAGATGCTGAACGCGCAGGCCAAAAAACTAGGTGTTACCCCAGCGGTGTTAACGCGTCGCTTACGTGATCAATACGGGCAGATGACGCAGAATTTCAAAAAGGAAAACAAGAACGAAGCTTCTAACTAAACTAAATGGCAAAAGCGGACACACACATTTCCCATCCAGTCGGCCTGGACATTGGAACAAGCCGGATTGTTTCGGCGATTCCAGCCGAGAGCGGTTACGAATATCGTAGCCAACTAAATTCGTTCGTGACCTTGCCGAACTCGAAGATGAGGGAGGCGGTGCTGCGCCGCGAAAATATTCCTCACACCATTGTTGGACCAGACATTTTGGTACACGGCAACGAGAGTGAGCGATTTGCAGATTTGTTGCAGATGGACACGCGACGTCCAATGAGCCGCGGTTTCATCAACCCGTCTGAGACCGAAAGTTTGAATGTGATGCGGCAGATCATCCTAAGCTTGATTGGTCCTGCCAAACAAGCCGGGCAAAAGGCTTACTTCAGTGTTCCAGCAGCCCCGATCGGGGCGACGGAAAACCTGACCTATCATGAAGCCACCCTAAATCAAATTCTGAGTGACATCGGTTACACCGCTAAAAGCGTGAACGAAGGCCTGGCTGTGGTTTTCGGCGAACTGGAAAGTTCCAACTACACTGGCATCGGTATCTCAATTGGTGGTGGATTGTGTAACGTTTGCCTTTCCTATTTGGCTGTTCCTGTAACCACTTTCAGCGTGACAAAAGCTGGCGATTTCGTCGATGCAAGTACGGCCAGTGTTACTGGTGAGTTATCGAATCGCATTCGTTTGGCAAAGGAAGATGGCTTTGCGTTGAATGGCGCTAACACCGATAAGATCCACCAAGTGCTGGCTGTTTATTATGAAGATCTGATTCATTCGTTGGTAGCCTCGCTGAAGAATGCTTTCGGCGATCCACGGTCGTTGCCGAAACTTGGCCGGGCTATTCCATTGGTGTTGAGTGGCGGCAGTGTAATGCCCCGTGGTTTCCGCGACAAGTTTGAAGCCGCGTTGAAGGCAGTTGAACTGCCTCTGCCGATTTCTGAAATTCGCTTGGCCGATAATCCATTGCACACAACCGCCAAGGGTGCATTGATTGCTGCCTTAAGCGAGATGTAATTTTAGCTCCAGTTCGCGAAACTCCGGGACGGGGGTTCAATTCTTTCATAAGTAGAACATCTTCAAACGAATTGCACCCCCGTCCCGGATTTCGCAGGCCACGCCAACCCCTACTCACAGCAGTGCTTCAATTCAAGAGTTGTTCTCTCGGTCGTGCATCAACCGCTCGTTTTCAGGTTAAAACGTCAAAACCAACTGACTAAGATACCGGTAGGTTGTTGCTGCTCCTCGCGGGATTAACACATAGAACTGCTGCGAAGGATTGGACCCCCTTCTGGCGTGCTCCAAAAAGAACAGATGTTGCCAGGATAGGGAACGGGTTATCCCCAAGTCAAACCGTAGGTGATGTACTGCTGCGTTAGCACCGTTTCCATTTCCCATTTCTTCATCAGTAAATTGACCAATGATAGAGTTTGCATCCTTGATCGCATAAGAGTAAACGAATCGTCCACTACCCGCACCTTTCAGAGCACCAATGGAAAGCGACCCCATTACCGCATCTCTTAAAAACGATGCGCTGGTGTTCCGTGCCGCCTGAAATTCGAGGAAGCCGGGTATTTTTTTGCCACCAATTTTGAGGAAACTTGAGCTGCTCAACCGGTAGTCGATGCGTGGGACAACAAACCCGTTTGCAGTAAACATGGCTCCACCTGGCGACCTGAGCGCGTTGGTGGAAGGCGGCACAGGGCCTGAAAGAGTCAACCCAATCGGATTATTCACCAGACCTGTAGATCCAAAGGAAGTGGATGCCAATGCGATTTGATTGGGATTCCGCCAGACTTGTGTGTCGAAAATAATCTGGTGTTTCCATGTACCGCCAAGATCACCGTTGATGATTGCGCCAGGGTTAAAGAGATTCGCCGCACCCACCTTGGATCCAACGGGAAATCCTGCCCGGGCGTAAGGAGATGGACTCGCGGCTGAATCCGGCGGAACAATTAGTGTGTTCGGATGTGTCAATATATACTCTCCAGCTCGTAGTTCAATCGATTTGAAGAACTTGTTATTCAAGCTGGGCAATTGAATTCGCTGCTCAAAACCGCTCAGGCGGACATCGTCATCCCAAACGAAACGTGTGTCGTCCGAGAATACTTCCCGCATCCTACCTAGTGCCAACGAAATGTTCTTGGTGGGCGTATAGCTGACCGAAGCTTCCACCAAAGAGAATGGTGCACGAATGCCAAACGAACCAAAATCCTGATCATGATTCACTTGAGTGGTATAGGGACCAGTGGCCATTTGAATGTGAAACTTAAGTTGGGAACCAATCTGTTTGTCTGTGTTCATTCGCACTCGATAACGGTTGCGAATATTCTGAAGTCCTGGGGCGAAGGCGTTTGGGTGGCGGTTTTGAATATCGAAGCGGTAGCGGAAGTCCCCGCTGAAGGTAAAGCCGCCGAGGTTGCGGCCGATTTTTTCAACGTCACCGCGGAGCGACTTCAACTCACTCGCTGGGGTGACTGTGGCAACGGTTGGTACAAGTGCCGATGCGCTTTCAATTTTAGGGGCAGACGGTTTGCTTATAAAAGCCAGCTGCGTCTGTTGCATTTTCAGCATTTCCCGCAACTCATCAATCTGCTTTTGTTGTTCGGTCAACTGTTTTTTCAGAAGAAGTATTTCCGGGTCAGGTTCCGCAAATGCAAGACCTATGGATGCAGCTATAATTACAAATTTGTTAATCATGGGACCGCCCATCATGGTATCAAGATTGGCTAAATCCCTGTCTTGAATTGGCTGGTTTTTTCGTCCCCCGTTAAGGAGACGTCATTAGCCGGTGCGCCGATGCCAGTTCAGGAACATCGGAATCCGCGTCTTTCCAAAGTTGAAGAAACTCCTTGAACTGCACTTGTGCTGCGCTGGGATTGCCTTGCTTCAAATATGCAAGCGCCAGATGATTACGGGCACGCGCCATCCCTGGGAACACATGAAGAGCGCGCTCATATTCGGAAATCGCTTCGTCCATGCGGCCCAAATCCCAGTAAGCCTCTGCCAGGGCATCCTCAAATGTGTCCGGTTCCCCCCACGATGTCTTCACCTTGAGTAATTGCCGGAGGTTATTGAACATTTCCTCCAAATTTCCTTTCGCCTTCGCTTGCAGCGCGAAGAAATAGTACCCGCTACGTTGCCCGAAACGACCGCCTCGACCCACAGCCGAGGTCCACTGGGATGGAGTCCACCGATTGGTTGGCTTAAGTAAAATGCTTGCCGGGTTCCAATCATGAAGATCCTCCGCACTGTATGTCTCAGCTTTCGCCGCGTGAACCTTAGCAGCCGCCAGATTCCCACGTCGCCATTCTTGCCAGGCGGCTTGACTCAATCCGCGTCTTCGATTGTGATTGGAGCTGGCAGTGTCTGCCAAACTAAGTGACTCCCGGATCCCCTCCCTAAAACGGCCCATTTGGGCATATAAAGTGGCGCGATGAAACCGTGCGATTTCAAATTCCGGGTTCATTTCCAGAGCTTTGTTGTATGCCTCCAACGCATCCCGGTTGTTGCCCGCCAATTGAAGAGCCAACCCTAAGCTATCCAAGGCGTTCGCATCTCCGGGCGAAAGAGCAATGTAGCGTTTCACCATCGAAATAGCGATTTCGTGACGCCCCATTTCTGAGGAGACCGCACCCATAGCGTTGTAAAGCTTTGGGTCTTCAGCATCGATTGCGATAGCTTGACGAAGTAACGCCACCGCTTCCTCATGCCGGGACTCTCCACGCATTAGCATGGCTAGGCGAAAATATGCTTCGGAGTCAACCGGGTATTCTGAGATCAACTCGGAATAACGGCGGATTGCAGTTTGATAATCCTGATTTGCGATTGCATACCAGGCCACAATGTGCTGGCGGTCCTTGTCCGTCAGGCCGCTGGACATTTGATACGCTTTCTCAAGATACGGTCGTCCCTTCACCAGTTGTGAATCTGTCACAGCATGCGCATAACCAATGCGGGCTAAGGCCATCACGAACCGCGGGTCCAGTTCCAGGGCTTTTTCAAACAACCCAACGGCCTGCTTTGTTTGTAAGGCCTCTGCTTTCTCCAGTCCTAGTGAGTAGTAGCGATATGCTTCCAGGTTGCTGGTGAGAAGAGTACTAAGCATGCGCCTGTCCGTGTCCTTTGATTGGGGTGCTAGATGACTGGAAATTCTGGTTGCCAGAAAATCAACTTGGGCCAGCAACTGATCCTGCTTTTCGACGGTCAAGTTTTCCGAGGCTAACAAGGAGCCGTTGCGTACATCATAAACCCATACATCCACCCGAATGCTTTCGCCCAACTTGGAAAATCTGCCAATCGCCGCTGCCTGAGCGTGCACGGATCGCGCTAATTCGATGGCCGCTTCCGGGCTTCCGGGATCGGTTCTGTTGCGGCGGCCATACACCTGTGTGCGTGTAAGAACATCTAAAGCTCTGGATTTTGACAGTGTCGTTGCCAGCATGTCCGGCAAACCATCGCGCAGCCAGTCAATTTCCGCCGCTCCAGAGCTGTTTTCAAAGCGCAATATTGCAATTTGGCGCTTAGCAACATTCGACGGAGGTCTTCCCGGGCCGGCAGTCCATAAGTAGCCGCCTGCCACCGATGCCGCCAGAAGAGATACGGTCAGAACCCATCCCAGTTGATTGTGGCGGCGAACAGGCAAAGCCGCCGCAGGGAGCGGTTGAGAAGATTGGTTGTGGTTCGCCTCTAGA
Organism: Bryobacterales bacterium; assembly: GCA_043755435.1. Lineage (GTDB taxonomy): Bacteria > Acidobacteriota > Terriglobia > Bryobacterales > Bryobacteraceae > JANXSF01. Next base: position 59,267 of record JAYUSZ010000158.1, read on the forward strand.
CGTACTTCTTCTATTGGTACACGTACCTCTTCTACTGGACCAACGAATCGATACCCCATTCGCGGAACGGTTTTCAAATATAGGGAATTGCGGGGGGTGTCTCCCAAAGCGCGGCGCACTTCGGCCACGCACTGTGTTAGGGCATCATCGGTTACCGCAGTGTCCTTCCAGAAGAGTTCCATAAGCTCCTCTTTGGTAACAAGACGATCCCGTTCTTGAATCAGGTGAAGCAGCAGCCGGAAGGCTTTGGGTTTGAGGTGCAACTCTTCGCCATTCCTCACCAACGAAGCCATGGCGGTATTTACTTCTATTCCATCGATGCGATACAGCGGCGGTTCGGAGCCCTGGGACACAATATTTACATCCGTTTTACGACTGCTCAGGAATTGATCAGGTGTTGCTCAGTACTTGCAACAGATCAGTTCTACATACTCATCAAAGTGCAAAGTGTCTTCATCATACAAGATGTGGTTGAAATTCGATAGCCGGTAAACGTGGTTTTTTCAGTACCTGTAGTTTAGCTGAAGTGCAAAAAACAAAAGAACTTTGGAAGGTGAATGTGAGAACCTGTTTTCGACCGATACCGCTTTTATACCTTACGTTGTTTTCATTTCAGCTTGGTGCGGTTTCAGTGAATACGGCGCAACTTGCCACCGGACCCTCCAATTCAAGTTGCGCCGTTCCTCCCGTTGCTACATCCTTTCTCACAACCTCAACAGAAATCTGGGCTTACCTGCTGGTGGATCAAGGTGCCGCAAACGATGTATTGCGTGTTGAGTGGGTGAATCCTTCGGGTCAAATTGCCCAAATCATTAGTTTCCCGCCTCTGCCAAGCGCTGGAACCTGGTGTTTTGACGCTTGGCTCAGCAAGGCTGGTGATCTATTTACACCTGTTGCAGGCACCTGGACAGTTCGTTGGATTTGGAACGGTACTCAAACGCTGCGTACCTTAACTTTTCCAGTTACCGCACCCGGCGGTGGCGGTGGCGGCGGGGGTACGGTAGGAGCCTTTACAAATGGCAGTTTCGAATTGCCGGGCGCCGGACAAGTAACCAATTTGCCTCGCGGGTCCACTCTTATTACAGGCTGGGTGGTAAGCAGGGACAACGTCGATTTGGTTGCGGGTGCTTTTTCCTGCTCGCAAGGGAATTATTGCATTGATCTTGATGGCAGCACAAACGGCGAGTTGGCTCAGGCCTTTGCAACTACGGTGGGCACCACGTATACCGTCACATTTGATATGGCCGGCAATCCGAGTGGAACTCCCGTTAAAAGACTGCAGGTCAGCGCAGACAATGCTTTTCAGGAATACACGTTTGATACGACAGGGCGTACCCCATCCAATATGGGTTGGACCACTAAGACATTCACCTTCACCGCCACTACCCCGACAATGGTGCTTGCGTTCAATAGCCTGAGCGCCGCAGGAAGTAACGCAGGACCTGCTATAGACAACGTTCGCGTGACAGCAGGAACCACCGGCGGTGGCGGTGGTGGCGGCTCAACTGCTGGGACCAATCTGATTCAAAACGGCGATGCCGAGGCCAGCGCTCCACCCAACTCCAGTTGCAGCCCAGGCGGAGTGATTCCCAGATGGACCAGTTCCGGCGATCCTTCCGTTTGCGCCTATGGGCCGGGTTTTGGTGGCCCGCTTCTTACTTCACCTGGCCCACCATCGAGAGGGAATAACTTCTTTGCAGGTGGAAATGCCACGAAATCTACCATGACCCAAGCGATTGACGTATCGTCGCTGGCCTCACAAATTGATGCCGGAACACTTCCTTACACTCTATCGGCGTACCTTGGCGGCTATGCCGGCGATGGGGACAACGCGCAACTGACTATGACTTTCCGAGGTAGGGGATCAGTTACCCTCGGCCCGGTCCTGCCTGCCGAACGAAGCAATGTTAGCGGGCTGCTGTTGAAATCATCTACGGGCAACGTTCCCACGGGGACTCGCTTTATTGATCTGATTCTGGAATTCAATCGAACCAGCGGAAGCTACAACGACGGCTATGCCGATAACCTTTCCTTGATTCTAGGAACCGCCACCGGTGGTGGCGGCGGAGGCGGAGGTGGCGGAAGTACGGGAAACCTGTTAACCAATGGCAGTTTTGAATTACCAGGAACAGGAGACCTGTTGACTTTGGCAAGAGGCACCACGTCTGTTCCAGGATGGACCGTCACTCGGGACAATGTTGATTTGATTTTTTCGTTCTGGTCTGGTTCCGATGGCCGCTCCTCATTGGAGTTGGATGGCACCACTGCCGGCGCAATTGCGCAGACATTTGCAACAACGCCAGGAACAGCCTATACGGTTCTGTTCGATATGGCTGGCAATCCAAATCAAAGCAATCCGTTCATAAAATCCATGCGCGTCAACGTGGCTGGCGTTTCACAGGACTTCAGTTTCGATGTAACCGGCAAATCACCGGCCAACATGGGTTGGGTGGCAAGAAGTGTGAACTTCACCGCAACTTCAACCTCAACCACCCTTGAGTTCGCCAGCTTGAGTCCAAGCGGGAATTTCTATGGAGCAGTGGTTGACAACGTCCGCGTGACGCCAGGCACAACCACCGGAGGAGGTGGCGGAGGTGGTGGTGGTGGCACTGTAGGCGCCTTTATCAACGGAGGATTCGAAACACCGGGAACGGCGGCTAGCTTCATGACCTTGCCCCAGGGATCCACGTTCATCAACGGTTGGACCGTAACACGGGAGAATGTCGATTTGGTTGGCACCTTTTTTAGTTGCTCCGAAGGACGTTCCTGTATTGATCTGGACGGCACTACTTCCGGCGCATTGGCGCAAACCTTCGCAACAACGGCCGGAACACCGTACACTGTCACGTTTGACTTCGCCGGCAACGCTGGTTCAGGGCCGCTTATCAAGTCAATGCGGGTTGCCGCCGCTGGCACATCACAGGACTTCACGTTTGATACGACTGGAAAGACGGTCACCAACATGGGTTGGACAACCAGAACATTCAATTTCACCGCCAACTCTAGCAGTACTACGCTGGAATTTTCCAGCCTCGATGGCGGCGGCTCCTTCGGACCCGCTCTGGACAACGTCCGTGTGACCGTTGGAACAACGGGCGGCGGCGGTGGAGGGGGTACCGGAACACTCACCATTACTCTTTCCGCTCCGGTTATCACCAGTCCCACCGGCGGCCAAGTTACGGTCACTGCCAGGGTTTTGGGTGCTAACAATAGTCCCCAAGCTAATGTGGCGGTAAAGTTCAACGTCCTCTCCGGACCAAACTTTGGGGCACAGGGCTCCTGCAATCCAGCTAACTGCGCAACGGGTGCCGATGGACAGGTTAGCTTCACCTACACCGGCACTGGCGGCATCGGCCAGGATTCCATCACAGCCTGCATTACACAGGGTGGATCTGGTACTTCGCAATGCTGCACCAATCCAGTATTGTCAGCCGCGTCCGAACCCTCAGCCCAAGCTACAACCGGAGCAATCGCGAAACGGGCGGTGGCACTGGAACGGAATGCAAATGTAGCCGACGGCCCGCGCGAAGCAACCAAGTCGAATCGTGTCGTCATCATTGGAGCGGCCACAGTAGACTCTAACTGTGCTACTGGTGCCAACCGCATTATCAACGGAGGCTGTCTTCCGGTTACGGGTCGCGCAGGGGAGTTGGGCGACTTTACGTTCGCTGGTCTGGCACCCCCTTCGGTGACCGCTGCGGCTTTGGCTCAATATGATACAGCCGTGATTAATCTCGCTAGTTCAGGAATGGCCTGCGACACTGCCAGGTTGTCCGCTCAGGCGAAGACGGATATTGTGGCGTTTGTTGGCAGCGGCAAGAAGTTGATCATCATTGATTCCGAGTGCGCCGCACCGGGCGGCAAGGGATTGGATTTCAGTTGGCTGCCGTATCCGTTTACCACAGCTAATCCAGGGGGACAGGGTTCGCGTGGAACTTTAAACATTGTGGAGAACAGCACCTTAGGCTCCGCTGTAACAGGTAGCCCTTACTTCGTGGATGCTGCGGATTTGAGTAACAATACCGATGCGGTGGGCGACATGAACGTGATGACCACCAAAGATTCCCGATGGTGCCTGTCAATGTCTGGAACGAACTCTTTGAACGTCACCGGACCAGTGCACGCTTATGCCAAGTATCCTGCTGGAACCGATTCAGGATTGATCATCTACAACGGTCTGGATTTCGATGCCGCCGATAATTTTGGGAATGCAAACCTGCGTAAGATTTGGGTGCTGGAACTACAGCAACCCTTCAACACCTCAAACCTCCCGTGTGGTGTGGCTGTGGTGGGAATCACTTTGAGTGCGTCCAGCACCACCAGCAATGTGGGATCGTCGTACACCACAACCGTAAGGGTTGCCGATCAACTCGGGAAGCCGCAGGCTAACGTCGTAGTTACTTTCACGTTGACCGGTGTGAACTCCAGTGTCATCGGCACTTGCAACACTTCCGGCTGCCGGACGGATGCCAACGGGCTGGTTACTTTCACCTATACCGGTAGAGCAACAGGGACTGACAACATACAAGCATGTTTCACTCCACCTGGTAGTTCTACTCCGGTGTGCAGCGCGCCGTTGGTCTGTACTTGGAGTCCGCCCGGCGGGGGCGGTGGCACGCCCACAACCCTTTGCGCTACTCCGGTCACCATTACTTGGACCGCGGGTGGACCTGTCTGCAACTACTTTGTACAATCGCTAACAAATCTCGGTGTTCCTGCCGCTGGTACCCGCAATGGATTCTTCCAGATCTTCACTGGACTGCAATGCAGGTGGGGGGCCATAAGCAATGATAGTTGGATCACTATTGAAGCCGGCGCTTCCGGCAGTGGATCTCCGGGCGCCGTCAGTTACAGCGTCGCTCCCAATACCAGTTCCCTGCCACGCACCGGAACCATTACAATTACTGATGGAACCCGTGGAGTTCAAACTCATACTGTCCTCCAACTACCGGGCGGCGCCCCGTGTAGCTACGTTTTGGCTCCTACTTATGGCGGCCCGGTTCCCGCAGGCGGCGGAGGCGGAGGCACTTCCTTGACCACAGGAACTTCCTGCTTCTGGCTGGCTACACCGAACGTTCCATGGATCAAGGTGACTCCAAGCTCAGGCGACAAGTCTCAAATTCTGACTTACTCGGTGGACGTCAACACAACAACAGGCCCCAGGAACGGCACATTCACTGTAGGTGGGCAAACCTTCACCGTCTATCAATCGGCGCCTGCGCCACCGGTTCCGGCCGGGACCCCAGGAATTAGTCCGGGCGGAATTGTGAACGCCGCCAGCAGCCGCGGCGGACCCATTGCCCGTGGCTCCTTCTTTACCATCTACGGTGTAGACATCGGACCGACGGTTCCATCTCAGGCGACTTCCTATCCGATTCCCGATACTGCAGGCGGCGTGGTGGTCAACATCAGCCAGGGATCCATTGTGAAGCGGGCCTTCCTGCATTTTGTGTCCAGTTCACAGATCAACGGCATCATCCCATCAGACGCGCCTTTGGGCAACGTGCAAGTCACCGTGGTTTACAACGGGATCGCTGGCACACCAGCAAATGCAACGCTGGTGGATACCAGCTTCGGTATCTTTACGGCTGCATCGGGCGTTGGTCCAGGCATCATTCAGAATTGGAATTCACAGACCGACGTGATCCTGAACCTTCCGGCCATCCCTGGCAAGCCAGGCCAATTGGCAATCTTGTGGGGTACAGGGCTGGGTCCGGTTGCAGGCGCCGATAATAATGCACCTCCCGTGGGCGACCTTCCAGCTCCAGTCGAAGTGGAAGTAGCGGGCATGCCTGCGACAGTCGTCTACCACGGGCGTGCTCCGAGTTTCGCTGGTGTTGACAACGTCTATTTCTATGTTCCGAACACCGTTCCTCAAGGATGCTCGGTTCCGGTGCGAATCAAAGCCGGTCCTACCTGGAGCAACACCGTCCGCATGGCTATTAACGGAACCGGTGGAGTGTGCCAGGATCCCCAAAATCCGAATTCTTCTCTCACCACTACCGGAGGCCAGATCGGTGCCATCATGCTGGTTCGCGCAAATCTGACGGGTCAATTTCAAGCGGGTCAGGCTCCAGTGAATGCGACGCTCGATTTTGGCGCGGCAGTTTTCGCTGAGATCAAAGCTGGCGGTCAACTTGCATTTAGTGGTGCATTGAACCTTCCTCCAGTGGGTTCCTGTTCCTCGAACATTCGGCCGACGGATTTCTCTGCTCTGCTCGGCGGAGATCTGTTTGGCCGCAGTTCCACCGTCGGTCGACAACTCGATGCCGGTTCGAAAATTGTCGTCACCGGACCCCGGGGAAGTGCGGATTTGAGTCCTATGGGTTCCAATGCGGGTTCTTATGCCGGTCTATTGGGTGGTACCAGTCCTTTGTCAGGATCAGCATCCACTCCGTTAGTTCTGAATCCGGGCACATCTCTTACCCTCAGCAGTCCCGGAGGGAAGGATGTTGGACCTATCTCCGGCAGCTTTACGATGCCCAATGAAATTACATGGACTAATCGCGATCAGATCAATACAATCAATCGCGCAACACCGCTGACTCTTACTTGGACGGGAGGGGACATTTCCCGATTGATGCTCATTGTAGGCGGAGTGGAGGATGCCAAAATCAAGACCGGAGGCGGGTTCATGTGCCTGGTCTCTGCAGCTGCGGGAACATTCACTGTGCCCGTATCGGTGTTGGCGGATCTGCCTGCAACGCGTGCGCTCACCAGCACTCCTGACGATTCGTTCGGAGGAATTGCGCTGGCCTCAGTCCCGATGGGTCTTCCTCCAACGTTTGCTGCAACCGGCCCTGGAATCCGGTTTATTGTTACCAGCTCAATCAGTTTGAAGACGGTTCAAGTGCAATGATATTACTGTATTTTCTGCTGATCGCCGCAGGATTGTGCTTAGGAGCGCAAAGGGCCCAGCAGCCCCAAAACGAGGCAGAAATTCGCTCGCTTTCACTGGCTGCTGGGGCTCCGTTTTGCGCGAGTTGCTCAAAAGGGTCGCGAGTTGTGCTGGTAGACATTGACGGCATTCATCGTGACACGTTCCAGAAAATCTATTTGGCGGGTAAGTTGCCGAACATGGAACGAGTCCTAGGCAAGGTGAATAAGGGAAAGGGATTTGGAACCTCCCTTTGGTTTGAAAATGCCACAGCGGTTTTTCCCGCAGTTACCATGGCTGGGCAGGCTTCGATGGTCACCGGTGTCCTTCCGGCTAAACACGGGATTGTTGGAAATAAATGGTTCGACCGTTCAACGAACCGCGTCATCGATTATTTTTCAACCATGGGTGCGCCTTGTGTCTATGGGTTTCTGCTGGTGAGTGTTGGTGAGTGCAGCGGTGGATATGCCAACCGCCATTTGCAAGTCCGAACTTTGTACGAACTTGCGACTGCGGCTGGAAAAACATCAACGGTAGTGTTCAACCCCTATTGGAAAGGGGCAACTCACGCAGTGCTACCTACAGCTGCGGAAGTTTCTTTGGTGCAAGGCGTGGCGGTGGACTACAAGAAGTTTGACACCCTAATGATGAATCACGCGCTTGATTCACTTGAGGCCCATGGAATGCCCGATCTCCTTACCCTTTATTTCACAGGAGCTGACGGGATCGGTCATAAGCAGGGCACTTCCGGGCAGTTGATTTATCTTGCGAAGACTATTGATGTTCAAATAGGACGATTCTTGGATCTCCTGCAGAAGGTGGACCCCCTATGGGCCAACCATACACAATTCATTATTACCTCGGATCATGGGCGGACGGACACGCAAGCTGCACCGCAGGATTCGTTAATTGGAGGACGGGTCCACGACGTTTTTGAAGCCGCCGGATACGCTAAGGACGATTACAAAATTGTTGATAATGGCGGAGTTGTGCACCTGTACTTGAAGTCGCGTCTGGAGAAGGCACGGTGGACGGCTGGTCCAACTCCCGAGGATGCAATTTTGATTGCCAAGCAATTGGCTGACGATACAGTGATCAAAGGTGTGGTCGACTTCGTCGCGCTGCGCAAGAATGGCCCAGGTCTCGGATATCTATTGCACGGTGCAGTGGAAGCTGGGAATGATAGAATCATGCGTCAAATTGCGGAAATCGATTCACCGCGAAGTGGCGACTTGCTTTTATTGTTGAAACAGGGCCGCTATTTTGGAAATACGGAACCGAAAGGTGCACAGCATGGAAGCAGGTTCGATTCGGATTTGGCTGTGCCGTTGGTAATTGCTTTAGGCGGTACGAATCCAGGGCGGTCCCCTGTAGCGATGTCTCATGCCGATGTACCCAGGATCATTGCAGCCTATCTTGGAATCAAGTTTTAGTTTCCCCAGTACTTTACAGAAATGAGAATTCTCTCACCTGTGATAAGTTAAGAGCAGTGCGAAAACCGATTGCAATCTGGCTGCTGTTTCTTACGCTCGTTTCGGGCGGAGTGACGGTTGTCGCGACCAGATCGCTAGAATACGATTCCGCACCTGGTATTGTGAGGCTGGCTTCTAAGCGTCGTGTTGCTGATGCTCAACTGCAGCATCCGTTTCAAGCCGGAGCCAAACAGTCTACTTTCTTCCAGTTTGTTTCGACACCTGCCAACACCGTAGAATCGCTGCTCTGCTTTTCTCTATTTGAGCGTCCTCCACCTTTGCTCTCCTAATTCGTGATTTCAAGATTCATGATCTAGAGGAGAAGACTATGTCTATTTGGGGAAAGCTGTTTCCCAGCGCTACCGGTGCGCTTAGCTCAAAAACTTACGAACCTGCGTTGCTTCGCATTCGCAGTGGAAAACCTAAAACTGCCGCGGAAAAAGCCATCGCCCATGCTGCAGCCAGCATTGAAAACGTGCTGAAAATGCGTCCCTTTGATGTCCAAATTCTGGGGGCATTGGCCATGGCCGATCAAAAAATTGTGGAAATGCAAACCGGTGAGGGCAAGACGCTAACCGCCGTAATGGCTGCCTTTGCAATGGTGCAGGCATTCGGTGCGGTTCATGTACTAACTGCGAATGATTATCTGGCAACTCGTGATGCAGCTTGGATGGGTCCGGTGTATGAGCAGTTGGGGCTCAAGGTAGCCTCGCTGACGCAGAAGATGGAGCCCACCGCGCGTCGCAATGCTTATCTTGCTGATGTTTTGTACGCCACTGCCAATGAAGTTGGGTTCGACTATTTGCGGGATGGACTGGTGCTTGAAACAGCGGAACGAGTAGGCAGAACTTTTCATTCGTGTCTGATTGATGAAGCAGATTCCATTCTGATCGACGAGGCACGCATCCCATTGGTGATCGCAGGTGGCGCTGCACCGATGGCTGGTATGGTGCAGAAGCTGGCGGAACTTGCTCCTCAACTCAAATTGAATTGGCACTACACACTGGATGAGTTCCGGCGCAATGTGTTGCTGACGGCGGATGGTGCGGCCGCGATTGAGCTTGCGATTGGCTGCCCGAATCTATACGCCCATGAACATCACCGGACCTTGGAAGCTGCGGTGAACGCCATCCAAGCCCAAGTGCTGTTACGGCGAGATGTGGATTATCTGGTGCGCGATTCGGCAGTTGAACTGGTGGATGAGTTTAAGGGAAGGGTGGCGCAGAATCGTCGCTGGCCTGCGGCTTTGCAAACAGCCATTGAGGCTAAAGAGCAGGTTCCACTGCAAAAGCAGGGACGTATTCTGGGACAAATCACATTGCAAAGTTTGATGGGTTTGTATCCCGTAAAGTGCGGGATGACTGGCACCGCAGCAACTCAGTCCGATGAGTTACGCAAGGTTTACAAGTTAGAAGTTGTTGTTATACCGACTAACAAACCGATGATCCGGCTGGACCAGCCCGACGTGCGTTTCCGCAACAAGTGGGACAAGGAACAGGCAATTACTGAGGAGATTGTGCGAGCGCATGCTATTGGCCGTCCTGTTCTGGTGGGAACTGCGAGCGTTGCGGGAAGTGAACGGTTGAGCGCAATGGTGGGCGCGCGCGGCGTTCCGCATGTAGTGTTGAATGCCCGTCAGGATGAGCACGAGGCCCAAATTGTGGCGGCTGCTGGTCAGCGCGGTGCAGTTACAATTTCAACCAACATGGCAGGCC
>JAYUSZ010000159.1:0-35011 GCA_043755435.1 Bryobacterales bacterium
AAGGCCGGGTGGCGGCGGGCGATCGACCCCCACCGGCGGCGGCGGTGGAGCATCGTCCAGGTCGGGCTCCAGTGGCTCCGGTACGCGGTCTCTGCACCTCAGTTGCGCCATCTGTGTCCATCAAAATTACGGAAACGTTGCGGCGTTCCACTCGCCCTTGCACGGCGGTGAGGAACCACTGCCACAATTCCGCAGACCGGGTGACGCCATAGCGCAGAGTGATGTCGGCATACTCAACGCGACCCGGAAGCCGGTGCACCAATTGCGAAACGCCGCCTTCGCGGTACTTGATGGCTTCCACCTGCACGCCAATGTTGGTGCATTCGGTGAAGTGCCCTTCGGTGACACCCATAATGCTCAGCTTAAAGTTATAGTTGCGAAAAGGATCGACCCAACCCGCGGCCGCCGCATTTGAAGTAGAGTTTGCTGCTTGTGCCATTGGTTATCTCACTTTCCTGGTTCTTGGACGTCAGCTCCACCGGCCGTTTGACCAATTTGGATGACAATAAATTCGGCCGGTTTCACTGGAGCAAGGCCAATCACACAAACTACCCTGCCTTGATCAATAGAATCGGCGGGATTGGTTTCCCTATCACACTTGACGAAGAAAGCCTGTTCGGGCGTGGCTCCCAACAACGCACCGCTGCGCCAAAGTTGAGTCAGAAACGCCGTCACGTCGCGGCGAATGGATTTCCAGAGAGCTTCGTCGTTTGGTTCAAAAACAGCCCACCGCAGGCCAATGGCCAGCGATTCTTCGACAAAATTGAAAAGGCGGCGGACGTTGATGTAGCGCCACTCACTGGATGCTGGAGCCAGCGTGCGCGCACCCCACACGCGGATGCCTTCACGTGTGAAGAAGCGGATGACGTTTACGCTATTCGCGTTGAGGTCGGCCTGTTCCTGATCGGTAACGCGATAAGACAAATTCAGGGCGCCGCGGACCGGCTCATTGGCGGGAGCTTTGTGGACGCCTCTTTGGGCATCGGTACGGGCATAGATGCCGGCGATGAAGCCCGAGGGGGAAGTTGTCACCACCTCGAAAGTAGGCGAAAACGGATCCTGCACTTGTAGCGAGGGGAAGTAGAAGGCCCCAAAGCCTCGATCCGATTGGCGCGGTTTCAAACCCATAGGTCCATCTGCCGGTTTCGACGCACCCGCAGTAGCTACTGACAGCAGCAGCCTGGTGTCGTCCACCTGTACTGGAGCATCAAGAATGGCAACGCGGTCCCCCATCTTTTCGCAGTGAGCCAGAACCGCCTCAAAGCTCTTTGCATCGCTCGCTCCTGGACAGGCAACCATGGCGATTTCGTCAACTGTTTCCAGCACGGCCACGCCAGAGCGGGGCTGCGCCGAACCTGCAATGGAACCATTTGCGCCAATGTTAACCACGAAGCAGCGGCTTCCCCCGTTCAGGAAGAATCCATAGACACTCAGCGCTAGAGGGGTGCTTTTGGGATTTCCACTGCAAAAGATGGTGATGAATTCCGTCCAACTGTTCACCGGGATTGCCTGGTTGACGTTAGCGGCAGCGTTTGGCGCCAAGCCAACGAACCCTGCAGTGCTTGTGCCAACCGGCTGAATCGGCCGAGCGCCGGATGCAACTTCCTGGATGTAGACACCAGGAGTTAGGTATGAAGTAGCCAAACCAACCTCCAACATCGAAACTTACGATGCACTATTAAATGTCACCACAACGGGCTGAGTGAAACCTTCGCCAGCCGCCATGTCAACAAACTGCTCACGGCCCTGGTGCGCCAATCGAAACCGATATCCGATCGTACTTACTAGTGAAGGAAATGCAAACGCCCCGTCATATCCGGTTACAACGCTTGTACCACGTTCCATAAGCTCCACGGTGCAACGGGAAACGGCACTTCCATCGGGACTTCGAACGAAACCAGTAAGAGTATTTGCCAGGGATGTGGAAAGGTCAACCACTTTGACCGGTGGCGCTGGCCGGGCGGGCCGATCCCGCGCAACCGGTGCGCGGAGAATGAAAGTGGGCCTCATTGGAATACCAAGCGCTATCCAAAGATCAGGGGAAGGTGGTTCGGGCTCCACCTGCCATGAATTTGTTTCGAGGGCGCGGAATAGCAGTTCCTCCACTTGATTGCCGGCCGGGTCGCCATCGCAAACAAGGTAACGCCGAAAGATTTCAATGCGCCGGTTGGGATCATTGCGCAGCGCCAAGTTCGGCTGCAATCCTAGAAGGAAGAAGAAAATTCCAGACTGGACAGGGTCGCTTGGGGGTTGGGCGAAATGGACCGGTATTTCCCCGATGGCATCCTGCACCCATGACCGCAGCTTTGATGAGACTTCATCCTCGGCCAACTGGTAAGTCCCTCCAGAAGAGAGTATAACGGCAAACCCTACCCCACGGCAAACGAAGGGCTAAGACTCTCTGTCGAAATCAACCACACCCAGTAAACGGTCGCTTCGCCTAATGCACTTTCTTCCTGTCGAGTGAGATCGTTGTCCCACGGTCCGCTCAGAGTTGCTACCTCTGACGGAGGAGCAGATACAGTTCCGGTCGCTCCTTTAGCCCAGAAAAAATCAGGCGAAATCAAAACTCGGTCGCCTGCCCGAAACGCTGGCATACGCTCTCCATCAGGCCTTCCATTACCGTAGCGCAGACGGCAGAACACCGATACTGCCGCAGACTGGCGGAAACAAGATCGCACGCTTTTGTCGTGTGTCACAAGCGACTCGTTATAGGACAACCATGTTGAAAACCAAACGTTGACTTGAAGCTAGAATTTATTCATGCCAATTCAAACCGAAGTTCTCAAACCGAAATCGTTGCGCCCTGCCCCTCCAATAACACATTTGCAAGAAGCAACGCCTGTCGGGTCGGTCCTCACGGGGCGTGATTGACAGAGCCAAAAAGGGGCGGAGACACGCGGGGTAATACCTGCTACGAACGTACAAACGGGGGTTTGGGTGGAAGCGGTATCTCCACTTCCGAAAAGCTGCCGGGCATTGCCTCATTGACGGCTGCAACAATCGCGGGGATATGCAGGCGCACAAGGTGCCAGGGGGAGTTGCCGAGCACGACAAGAGCTATCTTCCTGCCTGAGAGGCTCTGCTGGTAGCGAAGATTTTTGTCTGTCGTCAGCAATATTTCAAAACCGGCTTGTTCCGCTAACGTGAGCAACTCACCGTTTGAGACATGGTCCCATCCATGGTCTATGGCTTCGGTGACCGTATGACCCACAAGAGCACGGGCAAGGGCGGTCGGCGTGCCGTGGTCAAAAAGAATGCGCATTCTAACGGGCGGTTAATTCTTGCGCTGCCGGTAACGGCGCGGGCATTTGAAGGCTTGTAGCCGCAAAATGCAGCACCGCGTTAATCTGTTCTCGCGATACACGGTAGTTGTCCATGATCTCCTCGATGCTGGAGCCGTATTCAAGGTTTTCAAAAATCGTAGCGACCGGCAAGCGGGTGTCTTTAAACACCCAAGCGCCGCTCACGCGGCCCGGAACACTCTCCACGGCGGGACATTGGGACCAATCAAGGGTAGCTGTTGTCATTGTCGTAACGCCTCCTTCCTTCTTCCAACAGTACCGGATTTAAGCAGGGCTGTCACCCATTACAGAAGGGTGGAATGGTCATCAAAACCTTCGCCTTGCGCATGTAGTTCCTGAAAGCGAAGCCCAAGGGCGGGGCTTTTCGCGGAAGAGGCCAGTTCTTCATCGGTCGTTTTCACGGAGTGGTTCTGCCCAGCTTCAATGGTTCAATCAATCTCAGTAGCACGATGTTTTAGCAACACTTTTTGGGAATTTCGCGTCGCGGTGATGCGGTATTGCCAGTGTATCGACTATTGCACAAACGACCCATTTCGGGATTACAAGTTAAGTGGTCACGAAATTGTAGGGCGAACTTTTGCTTGTTGAGCCTGAAACTCTGCAAACTAGATGGCTATTCCTTTTCCTGAACCCATTGCAGATTGAAGCGTGCATGCTTAATTGACTTGCGCTCTTCCCCCGCCGCCGCGTTATTGTTGAACACGCTGTAGGTCACGTGGATTGTCCCGTCAGCAGCCTGGATTGCCGATGGATAGTGGAACGATCCTGAACCAACAGGAGCCAGTTCCAAATGACGCTGCCATTTCCAGGTCTTGCCTTCGTCCGTAGAAACTCGAACCAACAGCGAATGACGACCCGATTCGGTATCATTCCCCACCATCACCCAATACCCTTCCCTGGTTTGAATCGCCTCCACGCTTGAACCAGGATTCGGAAAATCCGTATCCACAGTCGGCGACCAGCTTAACCCTTCATCCTTCGATTCACTTCGATGGACGCGCTTAGGCGGCGGGCCATTGTCACGCATGTAGGCCACCAGTTCTCCGTTTGCTTTCCTCAGCACAGCAGGCTGGATGTTGCCATTCCCCACGATCGGTTCACTAGCGGACCAAGTCTCGCCGCCATCATCGCTAATGCCCATCAGTGACATTGAATACCCGTCCGAATAAAGCGGAACCAGCATTCGGCCAGATGGCAATTCCACAGGATGTGTTCGGGTGAACCAGCCTAAGCGGCTGAACTGTTCGTCCTTCGCCAATTCAATCATCTTCGTCGCTGATTTTCCAACGTACTGTTCCTGCACTCTTGCAGCCATGTTCTTCGGTGCCAGCAGCATAACATCGGACTTGTGCCAAATCGGCGGACCATCAGCCTGCATGTAGTCCGACGAAACCTTGTACTTCATCAACGCCGATTCCCACTTGTGCGCCAATATCACCGGCCACAGCAGCCATAGCCGTGTGCGCTTATCGACATACAACACCGGATTCGTATCTGGAAAATTCGGCGAATCAGCCAGCAGGAAGGGCTTGGTCCAGACCCCTGTTGATCGCGGTTTGCGAGCGGCCATAATCACAACATCGTCAGCGGTACGCTCTCCCGAACCGTGGAACCAGCAAGCCAAAAGATCCCCATTTGGAAGCTCAACAATTGACGACGAGTGATTGTGCCAATGCTCCATTGGAAAAATAATTTCACTTTGCAGCATTGGGGCGGCAGCATAATTCGAAGCCGGAACATCCCAAATGGTCGCCCCAATGAAGCGTTCTTTGTTTGGATCGTCGTTATAGTAGTAAGCTGTCAACATCCGTCCATCAGGACGCTGCACGGTTCTGGTATAGCCAATATCCCAATTCGCCGCATCGGACCGAAGAGTAATTTCCTCCCCCCAGTGCTCCCCAGCATCGTCAGAAACACGTGCGCGGATTCCATAAGGAGCCTTGCGAAAACCATAAGTCACCACCAACCGCCCGTCGCGCAACTTCACCAGCATTGGCGGATTCCCACCAATTTCATTCGCCACTCGATTTACCTTGCGCCAGGTAAGGCCATTATCATCGGTTCGAAAAGCATCGATGAAAGCGCGGTAACGGACCAGCGTCAGAATCGAACTTGCGGAAAGGCGCACGGAGGACGGCATGATTGCATAGTCATTTCCTTCAGGCTCAGGAGTCACCCAGGCAAGCTGTTTCCACGATCGCCCGCCATCAATCGTTCGGGCGCAAAGCACGCGTCCTTCCTTCGAATTCGATTTCGCCGCAGTCAGGAAAATCGTCATGGTGTTCACACCATCCACAATGTAATCGGTTCGCGCAGCAATCCCCTTGGTTCCAAAATCAGGCATCAGGAAAGGGCCGTTCCAAGTCTTCCCGCGATCGTAGGAATAGGCGAAGCGCGACGGGCCAACATGGATGTCAGCCATCCGCGCAGTAAAAGCAAAATTGGGGTCAAGAAAATTGATCGCAGTTTTCAACTGCGTCACCGCATTGCCGTCCGGCTCAGTCCCAACGCCAGCCTGTTTCAACCCTGGAGGAGGCTTCAATCCTTGGGGCTTTTCAGTGCTCCAAGTAACGCCCCCATCCATGCTGCGGGCAAGCAAATGCTCCGCAGGTTTATCGTAATCAATGGAATGGGTAGTTTGAGAAAGCTTGAAATAGCCAGCTTCAAAGCCAAGCACAATTTCATTGCCCCAAGACCAAATATGATGATTCGCCGGCCAACCGCCGTAGCGTCCCGGTTGACGGTATACAGTGTGATTTTCCACTGCTGCGGATAAAGTCAGAGTGAAAATTAAGAGAAAAGAAGCGCGTACCATGCGACTGCCAGTATATCCAAAGTGGCGCGCCTCTTAGTAGTATTTCAGTTGCCGACGATCGTCAGCGCCAAACGATTGAAGTTCTGTCGGTCCAGGGACGGCGATCCGGGGGGAAGATCCGGGGAAGATCCGGCGGGGAAGATCCGGGACGGTGGTAACAATTCCCGAATTCCAAAGCGATGGGCCCAAAATGAACGGGCGTGAATTGTTACCACCGTCCCGGATCTTCGGATCTTCTGGATCTTCCGAAAGTCTCAGAGATTAATGGCCGGCGATCGTCAGCCCTAAACGATTGAAATTCTGCCGGTCCAGAGATTTTGAATTGCTGATTCGCGCACGAGGGACCTGAATGAACTCCACAGCTTCATTCGTCCCCACTGGATAGAGATCAAGCGAAACTGTCTCCTTCCCTTCCTCCACTGCTTTTACCGACTCCGCCTTTGCATAACCCAGAATGAACACTTCGCCACTCTTGGCGCGATGCACCTCGAAACCCAGAAAGCTCGGCTTAGCGAAAAGACCCGTTTCATGGGAAGTGGGGCTGTAGCAGTACCCATAATAGGGAGCTGTCAGGCGTCCAATCAACTCTCCTTCAATGTTGACAGGAATCAGTTCCACCCCATTCTGGGCACGAGCGGCAATGCGCTCGGGGCTTTCATACATCTGGGCGGTAGTGGCAAAACCGCCACTCAAGGTTTGCGGGGTCTTAATTGTAACTGGAGACATAGCTAGGAATTCCTATTTTACAACGAATGCGATAGCATGTTTACTCAAGTGCTCTTCATGAAACCAATATTAATTCTAGCCCTCTCGTTGTTCAGCATTCAAGCCTTTGCCCAGGAGTACACTTTAGGCCCAGATTCCCAGCGCCAGCCGGGAGTGCCTAAAGGCCTTGTTACCCCGCATAGGTGGACTTCCAAGCTGTACCCAGGCACCGTCCGCGATTATTGGATTTACATTCCTTCGCAATATAAAGCCGACAAACCAACCCCGGTGATGATCTTCCAGGACGGTGGTGGCTACATTGGGGAAACCGGTCAATCGCGTATTCCTATCGTCTTCGACAACCTGATTCACAAAGGCGACATGCCCGTAACCATCGGGATTTTTGTTAATCCAGGCATCATGCCCGCCACAAGCGATCAGGCACAAGGCCGCTATAACCGCAGTTTTGAGTACGATGCCGTCTCCGATCTTTACGCACGTTTCCTGATTGAAGAAATTATCCCCGAAGTTAGAAAATCCTACAACCTTTCCAAGGACCCCAATGACTATGCCCTGGCCGGCGGCAGTTCCGGCGGCATTGCCGCATTCGTAGCCGCATGGCAAAGACCCGATGCTTTCCGCCGTGTTTTGAGTTTTATCGGCAGCTACACTAACCTCCGTGGTGGGCACATTTTGAGTTCTATGATCCGCAAAACCGAACCGAAACCTCTTCGCGTTTACCTTCAAGACGGTAGTAACGATCAAAACATTTACGGCGGCAATTGGTTTATCGCGAATCAAGACATGTACTCCGCTTTGAAATACGCCGGCTATGACGCAACATTCACGGTGGGGAACGAAGGACACAATATGAAGCAAGGCGGCGCCATCATGCCCGACGCTCTGCGTTGGCTCTGGCGCGATTACCCCAAGCCAATCGAAAGATCGAAAGTTGCTTCACCACGGCAATATGTAATGGAAATCATCGATCCCTTGAAAGATTGGGAACTTGTTTCCTCGGGACATGAGTTCACCGAAGGCCCAGCCGTGAACCAAAAGGGGGAGGTTTACTTCACAGATCTGCGCAAGAATAAGATTCACAAAATCGGCTTGGACGGAAAAGTTTCTTTATTCAAGGACGACACCGGCGGGGCCAACGGCTTGAAGTTCGGCCCCGATGGCCGCCTGTATGCTTGTCAAAATGGGCGCAAGAAAATTGTGGCCTATGACATGACTGGAAAAGAATCGGTCATCGCCGATGGCGTGAATTCCAACGATCTGGTGATCAACTCGAAGGGAGAAATGTATTTTACAGATCCCGGCAACAAACGAGTTTGGTTCATCGACGCAAAAGGCGCGAAACGCGTGGTTCACGAAGGGATCACCTTTCCCAATGGAATTCAATTAACGCCCGATCAATCCATGTTGAACGTAGTGGATATGCGCGGGAAATGGGTGTGGTCGTTTCAGATTCAGCCCGATGGTTCCCTCGCAAACGGTATGCCCTTTCATCATTTGGAAACAGGCGACGAAAGTTCCGAATCCAAAGGCGATGGCATGACCATGGATACCGAAGCGCATCTTTATGTGGCAACGGATTTAGGCGTGCAAGTTTGTGATGCTCCTGGAAGAGTTGTAGCCATTATTAACAAGCCGCAAGCTGGTTGGCTTTCGAACGTCGTGTTTGGCGGACCGGACATGAAGACGCTATATGTCACCAGTACCGACAAAGTGTTCAAGCGTGCAATGAAGCGGCAAGGCACAGCAGCCTGGACTTTGATGAAGCCGCCGCAGCCTCGCTTGTAAGGATCAAGCATGGCAGCCCTAGGAACAATTGAATACGCCGATGCCTCACCGGAAGTCAAAGCTGTTTACGATGACATAATGGCCGTGCGCCAAACCGATTCCATCAATAATTTTTGGAAAGCGTTGGCGCACGATCCAGTAACGTTGAAGCGGACGTGGGAGAGCATTAAGCAAATTATGGGTCCAGGTGGGGCGATTGATCCGCTGACGAAAGAGATGATCTACATTGCTGTCAGCGTCACCAATCAATGCAATTACTGCATTGCGTCCCATACTGCTGCGGCGCGCAAGGGCGGCATGACCAATGCAATGTTCGCCGAGCTAATGGCTGTGGTGGGAATGGCCAACGAGACCAATAAACTAGTGACCGGATATCAGGTGGAAATTGATGAACGCTTCAAAACTAAGTAGTACTCTACTGTTGCTTATAGGTGCGATTGCTGCCGCGCAAGACGCGCCAAACGCGTCGATTAAGAATTCGGCAATTACTGCCAAATTCTATTTGCCCGATGCCAATACTGGTTATTACAGAGGCACAAGGTTCGATTGGTCCGGCCAGATTTTCAGCCTGCGAACCGACAAGCACGAATATTTTGGCAGATGGTTCGACAAGTACGACCCGAAACTGCATGACGCCATCATGGGTCCCGTGGAAGAGTTCCGCACCAATGGAGCAGGGCTAGGCTACGACGAAGCCAAGGCCGGCGATACATTCATTCGCATCGGCGTCGGTGTAGTCCGAAGACCCGACGACAAGCAATATCAAACTTTCAAAACCTACGACATTGTGGATCCAGGCAAGTGGACGGTGAGGAAAGGTCCCACTTGGATTTCCTTCACGCATCAATTAAGAGACAAAAAAGGATACGGCTACCGCTACACCAAAACCGTGAAGTTGATTGGCAACACTTCCCAAATTGTGATTGAACATTCCCTTAAGAACACTGGCAAGAAGCGAATTGAAACATCCCAATATAATCATAATTTTTTCGTCATGGATGGCCAGCCAACCGGACCCGCATCAAGTGTAACTTTCCCGTTCGACCTGAAACCGGTAAGAGCTTTCCAAGGTGGCAATGCCGAATCGCACGGAAAGCAAATTGGCTATAAGGCGGAGTTGCAACCAGGCCAAAGTGTCATTGCCGAATTCACAGGCTACGGAAACACTGCCGCAGATTACGACATCCGTGTGGAAAACAAGAATGCCGGCGCCGGCGTTCGCATCCGTGGAGATCAGCCGCTCTCAAAGCTGGTGTACTGGTCTATTCGAACAGTGTTTTGTCCCGAACCTTACATTGATATGAAAGTGGAACCGGGACGTGAATTTAAGTGGAAATATGAATATGAGTTCTACGATACAGGTAAGCGCTGAAGAGTGGAAGCTGCGCGTCCAGCTTGCCGCAGCATATCGAATTATTGACCATCTGGGCTGGTCCGAACTGATCTGGACCCACACCACAGTTCGTGTTCCAGGTCCTGAGCATCACTTCCTGATCAATCCCTACCGGTTGCGATTCGACGAAATCTGGGCATCCAATCTGGTGAAGATCGATCTTGAGGGCAAGCTGGTACCAGGCCAACCAGAACAGGAATTTAACCCCGCCGGGTTCGTGATTCACAGTGCGATCCATATGGCCCGCCGTGACGCGCAATGCATTATGCACACCCACACAACCGCGGGCATGGCTGTCGCTGCGCTCGAATGTGGATTGCTGCCCATCAGCATGTATGCCCTCGGATATTACAATCAAGTTGCCTATCACGATTTTGAAGGTCCAAGCACTGAGCTTGGGGAACGCCAAAGGATCGCCGACAATTTGGGAGATCGCAATCTGATGGTGATGCGCACTCATGGACTCTTGGTTTGTGGCGAAACCATTGGACAGACGTTCGTGAGGATGTACCGCTTCGAGCGCGCCTGCCAAGTGCAGTTAGCCGCTCAGGCAACTGGAGGCAAGTTGATAGTACCGTCAAGAGAAGTTTGCGAATCCAGCCGCGACAAAAGCGATGCCTTTCTTTCCGCAGCCCAGAACCCCGGCTGGTATAGCAGTATTCCTAATCCTGAATTTGAAGCAATGGTGAGGCTGATAGATCGCAAAGACCCATCGTACAAAAACTGATAGGCCGTAATTGAAATCCGCGCACTCGCTAGCCCAAGCGCGCTCACCATTCAGCTAAAAGCCGACTTTATTAACTCAACCATTGGGCGGGCCGTCTCGGGACTTTCCAAAGGACCATCGCTACAAAAACGGATCGGCTCGAATTCGCGATTACAACGCATGATCAAGTTGTACAAAAACTGATAGCATCAAATTGAGTTCACATTTAGTGCAGGTGATTTTATGCCCGACATCGACATCAGCAAAGACATTCATTCGCTCAGCGACTTCAAGCGCAACACCCCGGAGTTCGTCTCCCAGATGCGGGAGAGTGGCCACCCGCTTGTGCTCACCATCAACGGGAAGGCCGAACTCGTGGTCCAGGATGCCGCCGCATACCAAAAACTGCTCAACCAGATCGACGAACTCGAAGCGCTCGAAGGCATCAAACGCGGCCTTGCCGACGTAGAGGCCGGGAGGGTAACTCCGCTAGCGGAGTTCGAGAAGGAATTTCGGAAGAAGAATGGCTTACAGCGTCGTTCTCGCTGATTCGGCGAAGGCCGACGCAGATGCAATCTACTACCGTGTTACCATTGCGGCTCCGCACCGGGGCCTGTTGTGGTTCGAGGAACTGATCGACGGCCTCTATTCCCTCGACCGTCTCCCGTTGCGTTGCCCGCTTGCCCGTGAAGCCGAGAGTACCCGACGCGAGATTCGGTGTCTTCTTTTCGGCAAGCGCCGTCACGTTTACCGGATTCTCTATGAAGTCGATGAGCCGCGAAAGACGGTTTGGGTGCTCCACATCCGCCACGGTGCCAGGACGGACATGGAGCCGGAGGAAATTGGTCCAAGCGGAAGATGATCTCAAGCAGCATGGACGGGGCTAATCTTCTGCCACGAAAGTGCCAACTCTGCCCTCCGGGATCGCGGTTGCCCACAATTATCAAATAAGGCAAGTAAGATTCGGGCTGGTGCTTGCGTCGTCTTCAAAAGAACCGGCTTGGCGTCGAACGTCTGGAAAACATTTTCAGTGCCCGTACTTGTATTCGATCCTCCCTACTTAAAAGAAGGGCAGTAGCTCATGGGTGCGTCTCTTGCCAGATTTCAAGGAAGAAGGTGGCAACAGATATTGCTGCGTTTACAACCAATCGGGCGTGCGCCAATTCCAATTGACCCGATTTGCTGCGACCGTGGCCTGTCCCATAGAGTGTTCTTAACTTCAGCTACGCCAACTACCACTTGACCAAGATTGCTAAGTGTCCGCCGTAGCGAGTCCGCACCCGGCATTGTTGCGCGAGACCGTTTTGAATGGTTACAATTCACCCAGGATTGGCGCGAGGTGAAATGTGAAGTATCTACGTGCAGATAAGTTGCATGTCGGTGATGTCCTTCTTGTAAAGAGTGCCGGCAAGCCGAGCACTTTGATTTCAACGGCGACGAGAGGACCATATTCCCATGCGGCGATCTACGCCGGACATTTGCGACTGTTCGAGGCACAAGGGGATGGCGTTGGATACACAACCCTCAAGTTGAGGAAGGTGGAAGTGTGCCAAGGGCATCCGAAGTTGTTCTGCGATGTCAGCCAATACGAACAAATAGACGTCTTCCGCCTGCCGCGAATTGCCCAACCCGAAGACCTTTATGTCAGCACCTTCGGGATGAGGTTTTCTCGGATACTTGAGCCCTACAACGGACTGGATTACTCCAACTTAGAGGCGGCTCGCGGAGGCGTCTGTGGTTGGACGTGCGAGTCCAAGATTCTCATCCAAGGTGATGTGGGCGCTGGGTGTGATTACTGCAGGCGATTCGCGTAAAGAGCTGCCTGGCCCATTCTGCTCAGAACTCGTCGTAGAAGTACTCACGCAAGCAGGCTTCTCTCTGCTGATTGCTGATCGAATTGCCCAGACCATCTCGCCGTCAGATCTTTGCAACCCCACAATCACTCGGCTCGAAAAGCAGAATCGAGAAGAATACAGGAAATCATAGATTCAGGCATCCCCAATGACGACTACTGGTTCGACATGTTCCAGCGTGTTCAATTCCCCACAAAGCAAAAGATGCGGACATTTAAAGTGCAGGGCAAGCATGTCGACGCACTACCGGACGAATTCTGCATGATCTATCGAGGGCGCTGGCCGAGTGTGCGGCCGGCACTGCAAGCCCGAGGTTAATCGTGCAATTTAAGGCGAAGCTCGACCGTCTGTTAGTCAAGATAAGGAGCAGATAAGTTGAATTCATTTCAAGTTTGCCTGATTCGCGAGGCCGTAGTGCGCATCAAGCAAGACTAACAGCTTGTCCCGTCTCCGCACTTCGATATCCAGCTTCCATAACAGCCACAGACTTTAAATACGTAGCCGCATCCGATTCAAAGGCACTCCCAGAACGCAAGCAATCTACAAAATGCTGTTGCGTCGCCCGAACACTATCACCTCGATATCCAGCCAGAGAAGTGTTTTCCCACACCAGCTTTTCCTCTTCACCGGTTGCGCTCCGAAGAAAAATATCCCCAGTAGCACGAACCCACAAAATGCCCTGATCGCCTTCGAAACACGCATCGCCAAGGGGACCACTATTCGGAGCCAGATCCAAGAACCGATGGCCATCAATCACGCCTCGCAATTCATTGTGATGTGTGGTCAACAGCAACGCCTGATCTTCCCCCTGGATCAAAGGATTGTTGCGACGCAACTCCGCATAGACACGTTTGATGTCTCCAAAAAGAAACCGAGCAGTATCGATGTGATGAATCAGCGTTTCATACAACAGCAGCCGCTTGTAGTTCTTGAAGTAGGGTTGCGCTTGATAAGGTTCAGTGCCCAGCCCGTCACGACGCCGCGTTCGGAAATGATAGGTGATCGGCTGGCCAATATCGCCGTTCGAGATCATCTTTTGAATTTCCCGGAACCACTGCTGCCATCGCCAGTTTTCATGGATCATCAGCCGGATGCCCGCATTATTTGCGACCTCGGCAATTTCCAAACACTCCGCATACGTCGGAGCCATCGGCTTTTGGCAGATCACCGGAATCCCGCGCTGTGCTGCAATCTTCAGCATAGGAAGATGCCATTCAGGGCGCGCCGCGATGTCCAGAAAATCCAATCTTTCCTTGTCCAGCATCTCTTCAAGATCGGTATACGCCGCAGGCGCAGATGTTTGCGCGCGAGCCAGATCCAAGTCACATGCGGCCACCAGTTCTACACCGGGGATCCGCTTCCACGCTTCAGTGTGGAATTGCGCAAAAAAACCGCAACCAACAATTCCGCCTCTCAACTGGCCACCTTGTTGATTCCGAATCTCGAGAAGTACTCTGCGGGCAATTTCGCCAGTTTCATATTCGTATCCAGAAAAATGTGTTTCGTAAACCCTTCGGCTAATTTCACATTGTCAGTCATTCGGCGGATCTCGTAGGAGAATCGTAAAATGCGCGGGTTGGCTTCAGCTATGGTTGTATGAATTTCCACTTCGTCGTCATACCGCGCTGGAGCAATGAATCGGCAGTTAGCCTCAATCACCGCAAGCCTCAAATTTTCCTTGTCCTCAAGTTCGCGATACACAACACCAGCCTGCCGGCAAAACTCAGTTCGCCCCACTTCCATCCACACAATATAGTTGGCGTGATAAACCACTCCCATCTGATCAGTCTCTGCGTAGCGTACCCGCAGCCGGGTAATATTTGTCAGCATGATTACTTCTTTCGCAACTTGTAGTGCAACTTCGCCACCATGCCCATATAGTGGTTCACGAAATACTTGTTAGCAGCCAGGTCAATATACTTCAGCGATTTCTTCGCGTCACCTTGTGCTTCATAGTAGAGCCCTGCGTAGAGATTTGCGTAGAACACTGAATCCGGAGATTTAGCCAACGCGAGCATCGCTTCCACGGTACCCGTGCCGCGAAACATGGCGTCCACCTGCATCATGGGTACCCGGTCATCCTGCGGAATCGGAATCATAATTCGCCGAGCCTCAACGGGCGAAGATTGTTTGGAAACGCAAAGATAATGCCAAACAGCATTTTCCACATCGCTGGCATTTACGGTTTGATGCACTTCGAATTGACGGCGGCAGTCCTCAAAACGGTTGGCGTAGTAAAGGGCAATACCGCGGCGCCAATGCTCCGGTTCCAGCCTTGGCTCCAACATAATCGCTTTATCGAATTCCTTAATCGCCTCAGCCACCTTTTGCTCTTGTAACAAAAGCTCATCCCCACGTCGATCATGGGTTTTCCAATCATCAGCCGCAAAGCACCTCAGGAGGGCAAGCAGGAACCAAAGTGTCAGCTTCATAGTATTTTTCGCTCAGGTAATCAGTATCGCATCCCCGCCCGGAATCAGGTGTTTAACCCATTGTCTTACCTATTCACAGAGGCTAAGTTGGGGCTATGCCCATGCTGATCTGCCCTGACGGATACCCGCTAAACACTGCGGAATCTCGATTTCTTTCTCATCTCTTACTAAACGATTTTCTAAGAGAAGAAACGGAAAAGGATTCCCGGCAAACAGGGCAGCCGTCCAATTGCGTATTTCAGGACTACGCATTTGAAATGACCGAGGAAAGTTGGGTAGACCTCTATCTAGCCACTCTGGTTCGTAAAAACTGGCTCTATGATCGGCGGGACGCCCTGCCCGAGGCCTACGCAAACTTAAGCCGATTGGCAAGGTTACTATTCGCCCTGGACCAACGGAAACTGACAATGAATGAGCAGGATTTGTGCCAGATGTTGCAATTGGAATCCGGCCAAGCTTGCTGGGGTACTCCGCAACGCATCCCCGAGCGAGTGGAAGACTATCTGCAATCCCAGGCCATGACTTCGCAACTTCAAAATTGGATTGAACATTTCGAATCGCACTTCACCCGAAGCAAAGTCTCCTCGGATTCGGAACTTTTCGCGGTCCGCCGCAAAGTAAGGAAATTACTCGCCCGTCCTGAACGCCGCAAGAAACCCCGATCCATTGCAGCGCCCGCTTAATTTGGTTGAAACCCAAATTCAATGAAACGAAGACGGAACCAAACCAGTCTGTTACCATGAGCCTGTGAAAGTAAAAGTACTCTTTTTTGGCATGGTGAAGGACATGGTTAATGCGTCGGAGTCAGCGTTAGCCATGCCTGAAGGCGCTGTGCTGAGTCAGGTTTTCGATCATTATGCACAGCAATTCCCTGCCCTCTTAGGTCTTAAGACAAGCGTAGTCCTCGCCCACAATCAGGAATTCGTACCCCTTTCCACCCAGCTCAAAGATAACGACGAGATTGCTTTTCTACCGCCTGTAAGCGGCGGAACTGGCAAATGGACCAAGCAAATCACTATTGAGCCAGCCGGGCATTTCTTCGCGCTCACCCGTGAAGCTATTCATGCCGAAGACTTGCGTGCTCTGATTCTGCAGGATTGTGATGGTGCCATTTGCACTTTCGAGGGAGTTACCCGCGACAATTCCAAAGGTCGTGCCACCCGTTTCCTGGAGTATGAATGCTACGAAAGCATGGCTATTAAATTGATGGCTAAAATCGGTGAGGAGATTGCGGCAGCCTATGCCATTAGCAGAATCGCTATGGTTCATAGGCTTGGCCATTTGGAAATCGGCGAGGCCAGTGTCTTAATCATGGCTGCGGCTCCGCATCGAGGCCCCTCATTTGAAGCGGCACGCGCCGGTATTGACCGGCTGAAGAAAACCGTGCCAATTTGGAAAAAAGAGTTTTTCGCTGATGGTGAGGTTTGGGTGGATGGGGAATGGGACGACAAAGTCTTAGCGCAGCGGTAATCGGGATCATTGTCGTCACACTGCTTGCCGCGCAGCAGGAGACCATTTTCCGGAGTAACGTGCAATTAGTGCGCATTCTTGCCAACGTCCGGGATTCCAGCGGCACACTAGTTGGCGAATTGCCCAAAGAAGAATTTGAAGTTTTCGACAATGGCGTTCGACAGCAGATTTCAGTCTTCGAGATGCAAACGGCCCAGCCATTAGCTGTCAGCGTTCTGATCGATATCAGCGCATCCACAGCGAAGGATTTCGCCCTTGAGTCGCAGAGCTTGCAACGCTTTGTTGATGAATTTTTCAAGGAAGGAACAGCCGAGGATATGGCCTCGCTCTATTCGTTCAACGACGACGTCACCCTGCTTTCCGGCTTCACCCGAAACACTCGTCAGCTCAAAGCAGCAATGGCTAAAATGCGTCCTGAAGCTGGAACGTCGCTTTACGATGCGCTGGTATTAGCCGCACCTCGACTAAGAGATCGTGAAGGACGCCGCGTGATGCTGGTGGTAACTGATGGCGGCGATACCACAAGCAAATATACCTATGACGAGGCCCTGCGCAAGGTTCACGAAGCAGAAGGATCCATTTTTCCTATTCTGATTCAGCCCATTACCAACGAGTCCGGCCGGAACATTGGCGGGGAAAATGCGCTGTATACGCTGGCATCCTCCACCGGCGGCCGGGTATTTCACGCAATCGTCGGCCCACGCCTGAACAAGGCCTTCGCCGATGTATTGAAAGCGTTGCGCACACAGTATTTCATTGGTTTCTATCCGAAAGATGTTCCCCTTACCAAGAACCCCTTCCACAATTTGGAAGTACGTGTAAAGACAAAAGGTTTGCGTGCCGAAGCACGCACTGGATACTATGGGGATAGCTTGAATACCGTCAAGCCTAAGTAACTGCTGGCAGCGGACCAAACAAAATTTCCGTTAAAGAGCGTCCCTACAAAACATGGCAAATCCTAAAACGCGCGCACCTGAATCGACACTGCAAGAAAACAAGTTCCTGCACGGTCTGGCGGATAAAAAAAAGAAAGTCTCCGTGAAGCTTGAAAACAACGAAATGGTTTCAGGGTTCGTTGAGTTTTTCGACGCAACCTTTATTCGCCTCACTCGTCCAGGAGAAGCCAATTTGTTCATCTACAAACACGACATTAAGTATTTGTTTGAGGAAACCGAATAGTGGCCTCTTACATGGATACGGCAATGGAAATTGCCCGCGAATCGGGGGCGCTGATCAATAATTTTGCAGAACGTCGAATTCCATTTCAATTGAAAGGGGACTTTGATCTGGTTACCGAAGCAGACAAGGCTTGTGAGGAACTTATTGTCAGTCGGCTGCAATCCTACTTCCCAACGCATTCGATCGTCGGCGAAGAAGGCGGCGAGCGTAAGGGAACTTCCGAATATTGCTGGTTTGTGGATCCAGTGGATGGCACAACAAATTTCGCCCACGGCTTTCCTGTGTACAACACCACACTCGCCCTGGCTCGAAATGGCGAAATGATAGCCGGCGTTGTCCTGGACCCTACTCGCAATGAGATGTTCGCCGCTGAAAAAGGTGGCGGCGCGTATTTGAATGGCCACCGTATTAAGGTGTCAAAAGCGCAGCGGGTGGAAGATAGCCTGGTAGCCACAGGTTTTCCTAGCGTCAAGCGGCACCAAAACGTAAACGTCCATTTTTACTATCAACTGGCGCTGCAATCCCATGGGGTTCGACGGGCTGGCGCAGCGGCAATCGATTTGGCATATGTCGCCTGTGGAAGGCTGGATGCCTTTTGGGAATTTGGCCTCAATTCGTGGGATATGGCAGCGGGACTGTTGTTGATTGAGGAAGCAGGCGGCAAATGCACCAATATGCTGGGTGGTCCAGCCAGTCTAACCGGCAAGCATTTGCTGTCGACCAACGCGTCAATTCACGAAGAGATGCTGCGCCTGTTTGCTGGCATTTTCGAAGGTAAATGGAAGTACCCAATGGTGGAAATGACCGATCCTGGCAAAAAATAGGCCTTCCCAGTAATGGTAAGACTGGTAGCCAGGCGAAATTTCGGGCATTCCAGCTTTACTTTCAATGGGATAACGTGTTAGGCTGACTGATTATAATGCGTACAGTCGACCTGATCCATCGTAAGCGCGACGGCGAAGAGCTATCCGCCGAAGAATTGTCGTTCCTGGTGAAAGCTTACACCGTAGGGGAAATTCCCGACTATCAAATGTCGGCTTTCCTAATGGCTACTTTTTTCTCTGGAATGACCGACCGCGAAGTCAGTTCTCTCACCGATAGCATTATTGCCAGCGGCGAGCGGGTAGACCTCTCAGACATCCCCGGCGTTAAAGTGGACAAACATTCAACCGGTGGCGTTGGCGACAAAACCAGCCTCATTAGCGCTCCAATTGCTGCAGCCGCAGGTGTGATTGTACCCATGATCTCAGGACGTGCCCTGGGTCACACGGGTGGTACTCTGGACAAGCTGGAATCCATTCCAGGCTTTCGCACCAACCTCACCATTGATGAATTCAAAGCTCAAGTGGCTAAAATCGGTTTGGCGTTCGTTGGTCAAACTGCACAATTGGCACCCGCCGATGGCAAACTCTATTCTCTCCGCGACGCGACGGCAACAGTGGAAAGCATCCCACTGATTGCATCGTCCATCATGTCCAAGAAAATGGCCGTGGACCTGGATGCAGTGGTGCTCGACGTTAAAGTTGGCAGTGGCGCATTCATGAAAAAGCAGGTGGATGCCCGTCGTCTTGCACAGATGATGGTTGGCATCGGCCGCCGTATGAACAAGCGCGTGCAGGCTCTAATCACTGATATGAATCAGCCGCTTGGCTATGCCATTGGCAATGCATTGGAAGTGATGGAAGTTTCTCAGACTCTGCAGAATGCCGGGCCTGTGGATTTAACCCGCCTTTCATTAGAACTTGCAGCTCGCATGATCTTCCTTGGTAAGAAGACAGCCACCATTGAAGAAGCTCGCGAATTGGCACAATCGAAATTGGTGGATGGTTCCGGCTACCGCAAATTGAAAGAAGTGATTGCAGCTCAAGGTGGAAACCCACAAGTGCTGGACCGCTTTGACTTGCTTCCCAATGCTACTGGGGCGCGCGAAATCAGCTCTCCACGAGCAGGCTATGTGGCAGCAATCGACGCTGAACTGATTGGCCAGGCATCCTCCATCATCGGCGCGGGACGCGATAAGAAGGAAGACGGCATTGACCCTGCAGTAGGCGTAATCCTGGAAG
The DNA here is from genome assembly GCA_043755435.1 of Bryobacterales bacterium. Lineage (GTDB taxonomy): Bacteria > Acidobacteriota > Terriglobia > Bryobacterales > Bryobacteraceae > JANXSF01. The sequence continues at coordinate 19,728 of JAYUSZ010000159.1, forward strand.
TGAAAGTCGGACAAAAAGTGGAAGCAGGTAGCGTACTTTGCCGCCTGTACTACACTGGCGAAAACAAATTGGACGATGCTGGTGAACTGATTGAAGATGCATTCCGGATTTCAGCCAACCCACCAGATGAACGGAACTTGATTCTGGAAGTAGTCGGTTAATCACAAAATCAGCATAAGGATGAAGCGTGTCTCTCCTTTCCCGTCGTGAACTGCTTTTTGCCGCTCCGTTAGCCGCTTTCGGAGCGGCTAGCCAGCCGTTGAAACTAGCCGTATTTTCCAAACACCTACAATTCCTGAAAGATGAGGATTTAGCCGCAGTTGCACAGGATCTGGGCTTTGATGGAATCGACCTTACGGTGCGTGCTGGCGGCCATGTGGAACCAGCCCAAGCCGCAACCGCGTTGCCTCGTCTGGTGGAAATCATCCACAAGAAGGGCCTTCAAACTCCAATGGTGACCACCGAGATTCGCGAGGCTACCCCCGAAGCTGAGTTACTACTGAAGACCTGCGCAAAATTGGGCATCCGATATTATCGATGGGGCGGAATCAAGTATTCCGACGGCAGTTCTCCTCAGGATCAAATTGCAGCGTGGAAGCCCAAGATTAGGGCATTAGCCGAATTGAACCAGAAGTTAGGGGTTTGCGGCATGTATCACACGCATTCCGGTGCCGGCCAAATGGGAGCATCCATTTGGGATCTACACATGCTGCTGGATGGCATGTCAAAAGAAGCAATTGGCATTAACTACGACATTGGCCACGCGACAATTGAAGGCGGGTTGGGCGGCTGGATTGCATCCACCAAACTCACCGGCGCAGGTGGCATGAAGGGCTTGGCGGTGAAGGATTTCATCTGGACTAAGGGACCCAAAGGCTGGGATGCCAAGTGGTGTCCGCTGGGTGAGGGGATGGTTAAGTTCCCCCAGTTCTTTGCCTTGCTCGCCAAGACGAATTTCAACGGCCCAGTTCAAGTTCATTACGAGTATCCCTTAGGTGGTGCCGATAAAGGCAACAGAACACTCAGCATGGATCGAAACAAGATATTCGACTTCATGAAGAAAGACGTAGTGCTTCTGAAGAAGTGGATGGCCGAAGCAAAGCTACTTTAAGCCCGTAGCTGGCACGCCAACTATCGAGCTCGCGAAATCCGGGACGGCAATTCCCTGGGACGTCCTCCGTATTTAGAACATCTTCAGTTGAATGCTACGCCCACCGTGTTATAGCTATTACTTTCGGCTTAGGCAATTTGGTGTATTTCGTTGGGATTGCTCCTGAGTGCAGATAGTTATACAGTGATAAGTCAGTTTTGACGACTCACTGGTATGTCTAAAAGGATGGAGGTGTAGAGTGAAACAGAAAATTCATTCTGTAAATACTAATTCGAAACTCGCTCAGTACCTGGTTTCAAAATTGTTTGCCGTGCTAATTATTGGCTTTTCAAGTAGCACTTATGCTGCGGATCTACGCGTTATGAAAACAGGTCTGGGCAAAGGCTGGATTGATGGAACTGGAATACGGTGCGGTGTTGTGAGCACCGATCCAACCAATCCCATGGTTGCGGATACTACTGACATTGCCTGCAATGTAACCTCAACCACATCTATCACTCTGACGGCGAGAAACCTTACCGGTTCTACTTTTGAGGCATGGGGTGGTGACTGTGTGCCCTCTGTCCCTCCTACTGTCCCTCCTACCTGCAATGTCCCTGCAGCCGCTATGGGCTCAACGCTATCGGTGCGCGCGAAATTCAGGCTAAACACGGTTCCAACCCTTACTGTTACTGATTTGACGCCTTTCGGAATAAACACTTTTCTAACAGGCGCTGGAATTAACGTTAACACGCAAGCAGAATTTATTGCTGCCCTGCCGGGAGAATTCAGACAAAACTGGATTCTGATGACTCGATCAGAAAGCTTGCAGACCGGCACAGGCAATTTTCCCCGGATAATGCTAGTAAGTGCAGATTCAACGAAAGCCTTTACGCTGGGCTTGGCCGAAAGCCAGTCTTACCCGGGGGCACACCCTAACGCAATTGAATTTATGCAGTGGGACAACGCTGCAAAGACTTTTCGATTTCATGAAATTGTTATTAAAGCAATACCAGACATGGGGGATCTAATTAGTCCAGGCGTCTTCCGGTTTCCAGCACGACCGACACGGCAGCTTATCGAAGACGATCCTAAATGTTTTGCCTGCCACTCCACTAGAAATGTTCGAAACCGAGGAACCACACCCGGAACTAGTCCCATAGGTTCACTTCCCATAGGTTCATTTATGTTTAAGAATAAACCCAATTGGGATACCTACGATAGCTGGGGAGGCATGTTGGGATTCAATCGTGACCGCATCTATAAAGGGTCAATTGAAGCAGCCGCCTTCAGAAGATTAATGAACTTATGGAGTTGGCAAACCAACGAAGACGTCCGATCAGTGATCGAACAACTTGAATTACAGCCGCCGCTGCCCATTTCAAATGTGCGAGATGTAATTACGCGTTGGGACACTGGCACCATGCAAGGTGGGCCAAATGATGGTCACATCCGATTCGCTTTTGACCCGCCTTTTCCAACGATTGTAAAAGAGCCTGTTTCAACAGCAGGCACTAATGTCCCTGTGGTTTATACCTTTCAACGTTTGACGCCTAACGGCACTTCATCGAACGTCAATCGAGATGATGTGTTTGCGGTGTTGCAACATTCCGGCACAGGTACGAGATTCGGCGAAGACGAAGGTCGCGGTACGAGTTTCTTTAATAATCTCTACCTCGGTCTTAATCCGCAACGCGTTCTGGATGAAATGGCTCCAAGTGTTCCGGATCCACTTGTTCCGGGAACTACCATCCCGGTACCATACTATGCAACAGGTAGCGTGCCAATTGACGTTCGACCTATTGCGCTTGCGATTGCCAAGGGTTGTATCAGCGTAAGTGGCGGTCCAATTATCGGCTCAGCGCAGACTATTGCTGGCGTCACAGTCCCGGCCTTTTTTGAGTCTCGAAATGGCATGAATTTCAATGACGTTTATGATGACACTAGACGGCGTGCCGAAAGCATATCGCGCCGCAAAGCGGATATTCAAAAGCTAAATCTGGATCGTAATGGCGATGTGTACAGGTACTCTGCGGACCCAGTGCTGGGGCTTATTGATAAGGACGAAAGTAGCACCGATGGAATTGTCCCCGCAGTTCCCGCAGAGCCCCCTGCCGACAATAGGCTACGCCAGTTGCGCCAGGAAATATTTCGTCGACCCGTTGTGGGATCTGGTGGCTCGCCTGACGCAACGGCAATGGGCGGAATTTATGTGGATCGTGAAGACTATCCCACCAATACCAACGCAATTTCACTGTATCGCTATTTCCTTGAGCCACTGGGTGTATCCGTCGATAAATGGTCGATGGGGGTACGCGGTAGATCGCGCACCTATTCATTCGCGGATCAATTTACTATTCCAAACAGTTATACCAACACATTTATAACTGGATTAAGCGCAAGCCTCGGTGTTTCAATCGGTGCAAGCTGTGCCGATATCGTGACGAAAGTTACGGCAGAGATTGGCATTCCGGGAAACCCGTTAATCCCGGGCCGGTTACCGGTTGACACAGCCACACCAACATACACAGACATTCAAAGAATATTTAACAAGGGCTGTATCGAGTGTCATGGGGGTCTTAACTACCCACCTGTTAAAAACTTCCCTTGGGGCAATTTTGATTTATCGGAGGACGAAGATCCGACTGCCGTTCGAAGACTATGGAAATCCCTAAGGCAAGCCAGAAGGCTAATTGGTGCACCTACCTGTATGCCAAGTGACGTTACCTGCACCAGTGTCAATGCGACAAACCTGACTAGTAGTCGTATTTATCAACGCATTACCAACGACGGAAATTTGCTGCACCCATACAATCCAGGACCTCCAAGCACTCCAAGCAATTTAGCAGGCTCAAATGAGGACTGTCCCAGTGGGCTAATGCCTTGCGGAGGCCCGCCGCTTAGCAAAACGGACATTGAAACTGTTAAACGATGGATCGTGGGCTCAGCGCCAAACACAGAAGGCGACCCGCATATTCGAACTGTTGATGGTGTGAACTACGACTTTCAAAGCACTGGAGAATTTGTGCTGCTGCGTGATCCCGGAACTGAACTACAGGTTCGTCATTCAGCTGTTACGACCGCCGGACCATTGGGACCCAACGCCCATACCGGTTTGAGTTCCTGTGTGAGTCTTAACACCGCAGTCGCAATGCGTGCCGGTGACCATAGGATTACGTATCAGCCGATTCTGGATCAACAATCGGATGGTAAACCAAACAATAAATCACCTCGCCTAGAGCTAAGAATTGATGGCAAACCAACCTTGCTGAGTAACGCTGCTATTCCGCTTAGAGAGGGCGGACGCATAGTCCCTACCAATAGTCAGGGTGGCCTGGAAGTTCAATTTCCAGGGGGCACGCGAATCGCAGTCACCCCGTCCTTTTGGGAATCCCACCAGCTTTATTACATGAACATAAACGTTTATCATGGTCGGGCTACCGAAGGGATAATGGGAGCGATTGCGCCAAACAACTGGCTTCCCATGTTATCTAGCGGAGATTTTTTAGGGCCTCGTCCTCTCACCAGCCTTGCTCAAAGGCACAATGACTTATATAAAACGTTCGCCGACTCCTGGCGAGTCAATGAAACAACCTCACTCTTTTACTATGAGCCCGGCTTATCCCCGGCCGCCTTCATTGTTCCTGGTTGGCCAGTTTATCAAGCACAAAACTGCCTGGCGCCCCGGCAACCCGGTGTACCGGCAACAACAACTACCCCCACGATTGGACAAGCGCAAGCACAACAACTTTGCAGCGGTCTTGTCGATGTTCAACGCAGGGAAAATTGCATTCAGGATGTGATGGCAACGGGAGCCCCCATTTTTGCTGAAACCTATCTGAAATCACAATACCTGGATCAACGAATCCTCATAGCGCCCCCCGAACTGATCAGCCCACCACGCAATGGGAAAATACCGGGCAATAGAGTGGATTTTGCGTGGAAACCAGTTCCTGGCACTGAAGGTGTTGATGTAACGCATTACCACTGTCTTTGGAAGAGTGCTGAGCGCTATGATTTCAACAAATGCACGGTATTAAGCAAGGATGGCGACCCGCAGAACAAAATTCTCCCGCCAGCATTTACGCAATATTTATCGCCTGCTATTTGCATTTTCTTACTGGTGATACTCCTGTTGCTTGCGTTGGGGTTGTTCCTTAAAAGCAAACGCAGAGCATCCTTGTTCGTGCTTTTACTTGCACTTATACTCGCTGTGATTTGCTGGCTTCACCATAAAGGTTCAAGTGAGCCGACTAGCGTAAGCGTTAAAAACTTGGAGCCTGGAGAAACCTATCGCTGGAAAGTTGTTACCGAAACTAAAGACGGGCTTATCACGGAAAGTGAAACCCTATTATTTTCGGTGCAAAAGTGAAGGGGGCTTTAACTTACACGAAGAATCTGGGGCGCTACATCTGATGTCGGTGCAAACGCACCGGCTCGGCTGAGCCTTAACGTTGAATGTCCGCTTTCGGGAGGCGGCAAAGCTTGGTCATACGTTGCGCGGCGTCCGGCAAGAGCCTCAAGCAAAGGAAGCGCACGTTGCGGGCTGCCTCCGACCACCAGAGTTTTTTCAACTACTCCAGATTTCGGATTCTTTGCCGCCAAGCTACTTTAAGCTTCGTCGGTCAATTCCACTAACTTACGAACGTCCATAAAATAAATGGCAGGCTTGCCATGCATGTCCGATTGAAATAAAATCCGTTGGCTGGACGGTGTGAACCGCACCTTGGTCTGAACCGGATCGGATGACTTGTGTTCGCACAATGTCAATTCCCTTTTGGAATAACGAATATAAAGCAGAACAACAGGTGAAGCCTTGCTGCGGCTTGCCCCCAGAAAAACGCTAGCGTCAATATTTGGAATAAAGGAAACGAACTGGCTGGTTGTTCCGATGAGGGCATCAGCATTCGAATCCGGGGTGTGCTCCCGAAGTGAGTTCAGTTTATTCGATTCATCGGGAATATGAAGATATTGCACCGCTTCACCCTCAGGCGACCAGTAGGCAGCCGTGACTTTTCCAGGTGAAGTCTTCAGACGCCGATTCTGTTTGGCATCGTGGTGAACCAACCAAAGACCATTGTCGGCCCGGTAAAGAAAGCTCGCTCGCTTAGGCCTGGAACCAACCAATTCAATGGGCACCGGCTGCTCCGCCAAGGTGACAGCGGTTCCTTTGGCCAGAGAAATCATTCGAAGACGATATTGTCCGTCCTTGGATTCAACGGCAAAGGCGTTCATACCATCATCAGCAACATGCAACCCAGGATGATGACGCCAACCACTCGGAGATTCATAAACCGTTCTCTCCCTGCCTCCAGAGAGAGCGGATACGAACATCCGCTCCTGGTCGTACCAGGCAAAGGAACGGTCTTGCGGCAGCAGTACGAGGGAATCGGGATCAAGTGATTCGCACTGAGTAAGCTGGCGCCAGTTGGCATTCTTAATGTCCATACGGAAAGCTTCCAACTTTCCGGTACGGTCAGATGCAAAAATGTAGAAATCGGAATTGCGGGAAATGATGCGTGCTGGGGAGGCAGGAAGAAAACTCGAATACTTTGCGCTCGTCAGCCGAAGGACTTCAAACTCAGTAGCCGGATCTGGATACTTTCCCCTATCGGAAGGCAATTCCTGACCTTTGGTGAGCGATGTGGCGTGGCCAAGGGCCGGGAGAAGGCCTATCAGTGACCTTCTCGTCCAGGTGGTCATACCATCAGTATACAGCTTGACTATTTAGCAGGGGAATGGGCGGACGCCAGATGATCGCCCAACATGTCGTAACCAAAATCACCAGCAAAGTCGCGCCAAACCGAGTGCACGTGATTGCTGTTGTTCTGGGTGTTATCGTATTCGACAAGGAACGTCGGACCTTGAACGCGATAGTAGTGCGGCCCTCCCTTTTCAGCAACACCGGCCCAAGCAAAATTGATGTTGGAACCAGCCTTCTTGATTTGATCAAGCCGTACTTGAGCAATCTGATCAGGCATGTTGTAAGCGTACTCTTCCAGCAAATTTTGCAGCAACTTCTTTTGCACGCCGTTCAACTTTGCAGCGGACAATCCGCTAGGTTGCCCTTTCAAAGCAGCCTTGCGTTCAGCCATGGTGAAAATATCTTTGTAAGCAGTTTCAGAAACCACTGCTGCCTTTTTCTGATCGGCGGTAAGCGCCATCAGCAGTTCCCTGGCCTTGTCCTCTTCAGCTCCTAAGACTCGAAAACCCTTGCGCGGTCCTTTTTGCACTTCCGCCGGATTGGTCCCATAGAAACTTGGGCTGCCAGCAACTTTGCCATTCACAATGGTCCAGTTCTGCGCCAGATGATGCCCTTCCACGCGGAAACCCCAAGTGCCGGTTTCAGTGGGTGTGCCAAATATGGAAAAGAAGTATTGTTCAGGATCCCGAACATTCGTTCCAACTCCGAGTTCAAGAATACGTAGAACCTCTTCCAAACTCATGATGCTGACAGCCTTCGCATAGCCCTGCTGGCTTAACCCGGAACTGAGCAGCGCCTGTGCAAGATGGCGTTGTTCCTGCGTCATCTGCTTCAGCGGAAGACCTTTCCTGACGCGGGGGATAAAGTGCCAATTCAGGCGTTCATCACTGGTAAATTCAAAAGTAGCTTTTGTCTTCTGCTCGTCGGACAAGGAAGCCAACAGAGCATTGGCGGCGTTGGACATAACGATTGGCGAATTGAGGCGGTTATAAGCGGACGTCAACAACAAAAAGGCTGCGAGGCCGAGGAAAGACCGAAGCATGACAGGGCGCATAAGGGGGTCCTTTGAAATTGAACTAAAACGGCAAATCTTTCTTGACTACCCGCGGCACCACAAGGGATTTCGCGAGGTACTTATAAGGGTTAACCGGCGCTCCACCTTGGTGCACTTCGTAGTGTACATGGTTGCCTTGCGTTCTACCAGTGCGGCCAGACCGGCCAATCACTTGACCCCGGCGAACTTCCTGACCTGGGATCACGTCAAAAGTGGACAAATGACCATAGTAGGTTTTCAGGCCGTTGCCATGATCCACAATCACTAATTTTCCAAAAGTGCCTAACCAATCAGCATGCTCCACTACGCCATCGGCAGCAGTCTTCACGGAGGTTCCATCGGGCGATTCAAGATCAACCCCAGCATGAAACGAATCTCCGCCGTTGAATGGATCGGACCGGAATCCAAAGCTGGAAACCAATCTGCCTTGAACAGGCCAGATTGACGGCTGAACATTCACGAGCCAGGAGTGTGCAACCTTGCGGAAACTGTTGTTGAAATGGGCTGTACGGAGAGAATTGTAGGTTTCTAAGGTTTGACCAAAAGTGGGAACAAGACGACCTTCGCTGGCAATGCTGCTTGGACCTTCCAACTTGGCCTTAATGCCGTAGGCTTGCGTTACTTCATTCGCAAGAATCTGCAAACTGGCCATCTGCTCGCGCTGGGTTTCGGTGGACTTTTGAAGATCCTGATACCGTTTGCGAAGGCTTTCGGCCTCTTGACGTAGAGTATTGTAATTACCCACCTTCCAGGCCATGCGCACGTAACTGGATACAATGCCCGCGACGGAGAAAAGACCAATCAAAGCTAGGGCCAAAGTAGCGTACAACACTTTGTAGGGAACATGGACACGACGAATTCTGCCGTGTAGAGAATGTGCTAGCACCAGAATAAAATATGGCTGTTTCATACAATCACGATTAGGACTAAAGTTTCACAACAGTTCTATTACAATTCGGAAACTCTATCAGCCAGTGGGGGGTGCAGTCAAGCCGATTTCATTACAACATTGAACTTTTCTAATTATACCCCAGCATGGACTAGGCAAGAAGTACCAGGCCGGGTTTGCAACCGAACCGAAGCGCAGGGATCTCGATAATTGCATCTCGGTATCGCATCAAAACCCTACGATTATGCTATTCTCTCTCCCATATCCAGAATCGAGCTTGGCCAGTACCCAAGAAGTCAAATCAGTTGGGGGCTCGGCTTGGTTAATAAATCGGAAAAGTGGTAAAGGCGTCTTCCTTGCTTTCAACAGTCTTAGCGCATTTTGCGGCAGGTTCTCCTCTCCCATAACGACCATTCCATGCGCGCTTCTCATACAGATCTCGGAAGACGCCTTCCATTCCGGAATTGCTGGAGCCACTATGAATAGAACTAGATCTGGCGTGCACAGCGGCACCAAACGGTTCGACTCTACAATTACATTTTCGCCCGCCGCTAGCATTTGCTGAATCCGGTTGGCCACCGAAGGGAGCTTTTCATCGGGGCCACAAATCAACCAGGCCTTACGGGCACCGGCGATAAGGTACCGCGCGCCTTGATTTGAAGAGGCTGGGTCTTTTTCTTCGATCGCGTCCAAGATCCCCTCGTGGCAATGGCTTGATATCTTGACCGCAGTCCAAGAGGAAGGCTGCATACTGCGCAGAACCGCACTGATCACCGCAGTCTTCCCGACGTTCCGACTATGCCCGCCAACAATAATCAGCTTGCCGTGTCCTGAGTTCATGCAATGCGATGATTCATTCACATCAATTGCCCATACTCTCGAGTGCAATGGCACGTGGAAACAGAATATTGTTTTCCAAATGGATGTGAAGATGCAAATCCTGTTCCAAAGCCTGAAGACCAGCATACAGGGCGCGATAAGTAATGCAGGCATCTGGCGGCGGAACAAAGTTATTTGTTAGACGCCGAATTTCCGCAAGCGCCTTGCCAGCATCTTCGTGTTCATGCTCCATCATTCCGATAGGGTTCCCAACTGAACCAAAAGGTGGGACCGGTGCCGTGGATCCGTTCGTTGCTGCCCGATCCATCAGTTCCACGAATGGGAAAAGAATCATTTCTTCTTTGCGCATATGCATCACTAATTCATCGCGCATGGCCTGATATACCACGGCCAGTTTCTCAAGTGTGGCACCATGCTTTTCCGCGTGTGCTTTGCGAACCGCATCCAGCCGACCGCTGAGCAACGGAAATTCCTGCTTCAAGTACTCGTGGTGCGTCGATACAATATGCTGCGCAAGCTGCGTTAAGGACTCCTGCTGCCAGTTGCGATTTTCGACCGACGGATTCTCGTCGGCGGCCTCAAGCTTCGCTCGTACATCAGTGGGGTTGATCCTCAATTGCCCGCAAGCTTCTTCCAGAGATCGGTTGCCGCCGCAGCAATAGTCGATTCCGCAGCTTTCAAGTACTCGAACAGCGGTCAAAGACTGCGCTGCTATTTCACCCACGGTTCTTAAATTTGTAGTTGTCATCTTATTCTCCAAGTCTCAAAACTATCTAGCCGACAAAGGCCAGGGCGGCCTCGTTGTCGGCGAATACTTAGTAACTACTAAGTAAGGCCACAATCAAAAGTGGAATCTATGCCGCAAACTTCCTGGGGCAGACTCTGAATCACAGGCAGTGATCTGGTTGGCCCGACTCGAGCCAGCAGCATTTCTCCGCTCTTCGCCATATATCCAATTCCTGATTGAATCAGCGATGCGGCCAGCGGTTGTGCAACGTAAGAAAGGTGATCTGCTAGAAAACTCTTTGCCGCATCGGCAGCGATGGCCGCTTTTTCAGTTTCGCCGGTTGCAATCGCGAAGGCTTGCTTCAGACAGAGGTACCCCATAAAGCCGGCCTCCACTGAAACATGATCCAACGCTTCCTCAGTCGCAGGGTTGTAGGAAAATGCTTCGTAGTATGACGTCAGCTCCGACATAAGGTATCCCAGTTGAATCGTTTCGTGATAGCTGACTTCACGTGCAGGCGCCGGTCCCCCAGGGCCAAAAATGGAATGGTAGTCACCTTCAAATGCTTCAAGCAGTGCTTCCTCCGCAGCCTTTCTGAGCAAGGAATCTTCAACCTGTATAGCAATTGCCTGCAACTGATTTCGCCATTGTGGTGTTGGGCATTCAAACAGCAGACTCAACATGCGCCATTCGGCTGCTTGTTGAAGCAGCGATGCGCTTTTTGTGTTCAGCGTCTTCATTTCGCCCCCTTCATCGCAAACGGAATCCACCCAGTCCTCATTTTGCGAGCCCCTGTTTCCTGCCCGGATCCTTCCCAAACGGCGAATGCGATCTGGGTTCGGCGGTCTACCGTCAGAGCATCCGGTAGCTTGCGGGCGATGACAACCGACCACCCAATCTTTGTTCGGACTCCGGTCCCTCGAGGCTTTCCTCCAGGTGAGGGTGACAAAGTGCCAGGGCCTTCGGCGATCATTTCCTCGACCGGTACTTCGCGTGGACCCACTCGTCGATTTCCTACCGCTTGCGAAGGTGCGTACCGCATGGCCATTTCCTTCTGCGCACCAGAGCCTGGTTCCAGTGTTTTTGCTTCGAACGGATAGTGGTCAATAGCAGCGTTGGGATAGATCTCTCGAATCGTATCTTTGCGTCCATTGACGGACGCTTGCCAATCCGCTCGCCAAAACGAAATTAGGACCGGATGACCGGTTTGGCCCATTTGCGGATCGGGTGGATTCGTTTCAATTACTTTGGGAATTTGGACGGCACAGCCATCGAGGAAACGGGAGGGGCCTGGCATGTCGTTCATTGTTGCGTCGATCCATTCTAGTCGGAACCCTACGTCGGAACCATTGTTCAGAGATCGCACTAAAACTTCAGGAGTGGACACTTTCATCAACCTGGGATCGACAAGGTCCTGAGGAAGTAACTTCGCCATATATTCGGGGGCTCCGTCCCAGGCGGCGTCCGTTGGATTGAGAGGAATATCCGGAGCAGAAACGGTGACCACTTCATTGGTCCGCGTGGAACGCCGTTGACATCCGGTCGAAAGAACCAAACAGAGGATGATCGAAGTAATAATGGTTTTCATTGCAGTCCTCCTCATGGGCAGTTGGTACGCGTAATCTGATACAGCTTGTCGTAAGCGGGACGGATAATCACTGGCTCGTTACGCGGCACCTTCACTACCGTCTCACCCTTCTCATTCATGCCATAAGCGTCATCACCCTGCCGTTTCCAACGCGGCATCATCTTCTCGCTTGAACCAAACAGGCAGAGTAAGGCCGAAAGATCCGGATCGTTCTTGGCGTTGCGATAGGCTTTCACTGCTTCGTCGGCTCCTGGGCCAAATAACTGCCGTGAAAAAGAAAGAGGCACGTGAATGGGTGGAATGTAATAAACGTTCGGCTCCAAGCCGTATTGCGGGAATAAGGGCAAAGCCATTTTCTTGATATGCACCAGGTAATCAATCGGGTTGTCCGCCTTGGCGTCTTCAGGTTTGGATATCCAACCCGCCATTCGTATCTTGCCAATGCAGTTTTCGAAGCACTGTGGTTGAATTCCCTGCTCGATCTTCGGATAACATGCAATGCATTTTTCCGATGTTCCGGTCATAGCATTAAAGAAAACTTTCTTGTAAGGGCAGCCTTTGACGCATTCCTGATAACCGCGACAGCGCCCTTGATCGACCAGTACGATGCCATCCTCTGGACGTTTGTAGATTGAACCGCGGGGGCAGGAGGCAAGGCACGCCGGATAGGTGCAGTGATTACAAATACGCGCCAGGTAAAAGAACCAGCTCATGTGTGGCAGAGTCATCATGCCCGCACCGTGATCCACTTGTCCTGAGCAATCATCCTCGCCACAATTGGGATAAGCATAGTCCTGCTGTTCCGGTCTCCAGCCAAGCACGCGTTCCCCTGCCGGTGCAGATTCGAAGATGGTTTGGCCCTCGTACTTGTTGCCGTTCCAAGCGCCCGAATTCAGCATGTCCAGAACCTTCACGTCGTAAGCCAGAGGATAGCTGCCATAGGGCTTCGATTCGACGTTGTTCCACAACATGTATTCCTGGCCTTTGCCGGATGTCCAAGTGGTCTTGCAGGCAAGAGTGCACGTTTGGCAGGCGATGCATTTATTGGTATCGAAAACCGCTGCGAACTGTTTCTTGGGGCGGCTTTCTGGATACCAATAAGACATCTCCCGACCGAGTTGCCAATTGTAGACTCGTGCCATTATGCTTTCTCCTTTTGCTTGCCAAAAAATCCACCCGACAGGTACTTCTTCATGGATTCCGATTCGTTTTTCGGTCGAATGCCCAAAGTGACGGGCCGCCATAAGCTTTTCTGATCAATTCCGCCGGCTTCTGCTCTGGTTATTTTGACAATCGATTCACGCGGAGCCCCCGTAGGGCAGTGCGTATCGGGCAGAAATCCTTTCCCAATGGACTGCCCGAACATTTCTTTGCGAACCAGAGAATCGGTCATTAGTGTTGGCTTCAGCCAACCCCGAGTTGCCGATTGGTGTGAGCCCGACCGGAACATTGCCTGGTAATTGGTCCTTGGGTTCTTGGCCAATCCATCGGCTCTGGTCTTTCGTCCCTCAACCGATCCGGGGGTGGCTCCGTACATGTTGAACCACATGCGCGTAACACCTCTTGGCGTGCCGGGATAGTACCGCGCCCTACAGATAAGACGTGCGAACTCGTAATCGCGTTTGTTGTTTTGCCATCCACGGAATGGACGATCTTCCGGATCTGAGTCTATCCAGACGTAGTCGCCATCGTTGATGCCCAGAGAAATAGCGTCGTCCGGATTCATGTCGACATACCCTTCGGCGACAAATGGACTCCGTTTGTCCTGACGGTATAGGTCGCCGAAAGGGCCAAACAATACTGCGATCATGTCGGTGTCAATGGGCATGGTGTGAGCACCATGCCGATACTTCGGAGTGTGGAAAATAAACTTGTAGCCGTCCTTGGCTAAAGGGTGCGCGGTCTTCTTCGCCTCGTCCCAAGTCAGCACCACGTTACGTCCGCAGCGAGTTTCACACGAAAGATCAGTGCGCAACACACCATAGGATTCAGGACTAGCCGGACGGAGTGCTTCATGCTTGGCAGAGATAATAACGTTCGGTTCGTAGAAAGTGGAATCAACCGGCTCACGGTGTACAGGTAGATTTTCACCAGCTTCGATGAATTCGTTTTCGTCGCGATAAAACTCCAGCCTGCCGGTCTTGGTGTACCAGGGCTGGGAATCCGCAACCTGTTCGTAGCCGCCGATCTTTGGAGATGTACGCGTTTGCAGAATAGCTGGGACGCCTTGTCTAGCCTTCGCTTCCAGATCAGCAAATTTGAACCCTTTCGTATTGGTGGAATGATCCAAAATCCGCTGCAGGTAGACATCGGTCCTGCCTTCGCGAACAAACTTCCAGCAATCGTTGAAGCGCTGGTCTCCAGTAATTTGGGCCATTTTCGATCCAACCAGCGCCAGCACTTCAATGTCACCCAATGTGTTGAAGATGCGTTTCATTGGAGTTCGAGGAAATACCGAAAGGAACGGATTAGTTACCGATGCAGTCATATCGGGATGCTTCAATTCAGCCCAGGAATCCACTCCGAACACCACATCTGCCCATTCGCAGGATGTAGACCACCACCATTCGTTCACCGCAATCATCTCGATTTTCGGCAACATGTTCACCACAGTGTTGTAGTGCCATTTGACGTTGCCCAGAATCGAATTGGCGTTGGCAAACCAAAGCGATTTAGTGGGACAGGGGATATGTGTCTTCCCTGTTAATAGTTTCTTGCCGACGCGCAAAGGATGGTCTTCGTGATTGTAGTAGTGAGCTGATTCGGCCTTCCAATATTGCTTTGGCCGCGCCGGCTTGTCTGGATCCAATTCCAAATCAAATGGATTTTCGTTGATATACTGCGGAGCTCCATTAAACAAGGCCGTGCGATAGTTGCCGGCGTAGGAACCAACGTTGCCGCCGAGTTTGCCGATGTTCCCCGTGAGTGCCGCAAGCAGGAACAGATCGCGATCTTTGTTGTCGTTGTTGAAGAATTGGTTTGGCCCCATTCCCATCGCAAACAGAGTTGTGCCAGGGTCTTTGGCGAACGATCGCGCAAGTTCTTCAATGGCAGCCGCTGGCGCCCAGGTGATTTCTTCCGTTGTCTTTGGCGTGAAGTGGTCCACATACTCGCGCACTAGATCGAAGCTCGGTCTGCACCGGACTTTCTTCCCGTCCGCGAGAGTAACTTCGACGGAACCTTCCAAAAGTGGATCGCCAATTGTGGAGAACTTCCCCACCATATCTCGAGTAAGTGGCTTCGGTGAATTGGACACGCGATCCCACCAAACATAGTCGCCCCATTCGGCACGCAACCTTTCAGGGATGATCTGATCCGTGTGGGCACTGGGCGGCGGCATCTTTTCATCGGCTCGTATTGTACGGGAATGTTTCAGTTCAGCCTGTTTGCCG
>JAYUSZ010000160.1:0-12227 GCA_043755435.1 Bryobacterales bacterium
CCCGAGTCAGCGTGATAGCTACACATATGTCGGCAATGGCGGTGGTGCCGCTCATGAAAAGAACGGTGAACCCAAGTAACAAAGCAGTGAACGTAAGCATCAGCCGTGCTCCGAAGCGATCTACCAAGTGGCCGACGGGAATGCAAAATGCAGCGCCTAATAGAGTGGCGATGAGGTTGTTGGTAGCGTATTCCACGCGATTCAAATGTAGATCGTTTAAGAGTGGTTCTGTTACTAACCCGAGGCCCTGCGTGCGGCCGGGCAGCGTCCCCACCCATTGCCAATGCGGCAACGACAAGGTTGATCCATCCATAATAGAGCTTGTTCTTCATGACTGCGGTTGACCTTACCTACCTGACAATTCGAATCGCAACAGGGTGCTACTTTTTTGCGGTGGCATGTTATCTACTGCACTTTGACCGTTGGGCAAGAGCGCTTTGGACAGTTGGTTGCATTTCCTATCTTACCCACGTGGGCTGCGCATTTGACGGTTTCTATCAATGGAGCCATCAGGTGGCTTACGCCGAAACTGCGCGCCAGACTGCCGAACGTTTTGGTGTCCCGGCAGGTAGCGGCATTTATTGGAACTACTTATTCACTGCGGTTTGGATTGCCGACGTAGCTTGGTGGTGGCGAGGGTTGGCAGCTTACCGCGAACGTCCTCTAATCGCGCAGCGAGCAATCGCGGGTTTCATGGCATTCATACTTTTCAACGGCGTGGTTGTATTTCCCACGGGCCCCATCCGCTATTGCGGCGCAGTGGGAACAATTGTATTGTTGATGCTTTGGAAGATGCGCAAGTAGCGCACCTTCCAAACGCATAACTGGCTGTGTTAGTTCTTCACAGTTACACTTATCGTCGGCTGCCCGATCGATGGCAAGTTAGTAATGATACCCGCTGAATCGGTAATTTGGACAGTAATTTTATGGTTACCATTACTTAGCCGCCGGGTATCCAAATCAAACGTCCAACCAATATTCGGGCAAGCTGCAACTCCCGGCAATGCGGCGCAAACTTCAGTGCTTGGCGTGCCATAGCGGGCCAAATCAGCAAACAGATTGTCATAGATCACAAACACGTTTCTGATTGTTCCAGTCTGCGAATAGGCGTACCCGCTGATTTGCACAGTGCCGGTCAGCGTATCTCCAGCCTTGTGTGACGTTATCGCCCCCTTAGGAAAATCCACAGTTCCATTCTTCAGTTTGAATGAAATTTTGGAATCGGGCAAGATTGTCAGACGCCCTGTTTCATCACGAACGCGAATCTGCAGAGTGTGATCGCCGTCTTGCAGTGGAGGAACTCCTGTGCGGGTGTTAACCACTAGTTGGAAACCGATAGCGGGACAGTTCATTGGAACCGGTGCCAGTGTGCCGCAGACATCGGCCCTCGCTATGTTATATGTGGTCGGGCCAAAGGTGATGCCGTCAATTAACGTATCCACAGAAAGGATTCGTAAGTCGTTGATGGCTGCATAACCGCGAATGGTCAGGTTGCCACTTACTTCGGCACCTGCCAAAGGTAACTCCACTTTGCCGAAGGGCAGTCGGCCCTGGCCAGGATCCACAGTGAAGGAGATCGGTTGGGCTGGGCTGTCTGTATATGCACCCCGTGCATTCAAACCGCGAATCTGCAAAGTATGCTTTCCAGGAGCCAGGTCTGCTGTTAGGACGTTGAGTCTAAAACCAACGCCTGGACATCCGCGGACATTTTGCTGCGCGCAAAAATCGGTGCGGGCCACGTTATTCGCGGTTGAACCATACTGTACACCATCAATGATGATGAAAGAGCGCGAGAAGAACGTGTCGGTATCGTAAGCGATGCCGCTGACGGTCATAACGTCTTGCACACGGTCGTCAGGTTTGGGCGATTCAATTGTAATCCTGGGGAAGCTGGTAGGACCAAACGGCGGGTCGAATCGTAACCCAGGGGCATTCGTCCAGGATTGCTGCTGAAAGTTACCCTGAGCGAAAGTATCATGACCGGAAGAAATTCCAACCGTGACAACCCCACCTGCGGTTGCGATACCAAAGCACCCAGCGGGTTTGACTATGTTTTGAAGGTCCGTATTTCCAGATCCGTAACTATAAACAATCGAGCCATCATTCCCTAACGTCACCGAAAAATTGATGGGTGCACCAACTCCAAAGCTGGTAAAGGTTTCCCCAGCCCACCGGAATCTTACGGAATTAGCGTTCGGTCTACTGTAATAAATCCCCTCGCGTGGCTGGGCTATTCCGGTTACTGAAAGCTGCGCAAAGAATGGTGCAATGGCGGGCATGGAACGAAGGGTAGGGATGTCTGTGCAGCCGTACGTTCGCGTGTTTGCGAAATAGAGGAAGCCGTCCCGACTCGCAAATATCCCCTTATAAGTCTTTTCGAAAAATGGAAAATCAAAGGGTAATTCCACTCTTTGGCCGCTCGCCACTTGGGTTTCCGTACCGGAAGTATCAAATCCCGGCGCTATCAAGGTGACGAAGTACCCTGGGCGAACTGGAATGGTTGCTGAAAATTGCTCCGCTCCCGCTCCCGTGTTGAAGTCCGTATAGTAAACACTGGCAAAATCACCGGGCATGAGGCTCAGCCCTCCATCTTCCTTAACCACCTTGCCTGCGAAAGTAAACATGCTACCAACAAAAACCGAACCCACACGTTGCAAAGATAGGGTTTCCACATCGCCGGAACTGCTGGTGAACTGAACACTGGCTGCGGCCGCCGTATTGTTGTTGTCGCTTACCAAAACCCGGAGATTTTCCCCTACGGTGGTTTCTTGGTCGTGAAAGACAACCTTTGCCTTGTTAGAGGGCATTTCAAAGGAGGATGCAATATGAACACTTTCGCCATCAAAGGAAAATGCTGTTGCGCCCATACCTCGCTTGGCGAAAGCGGCCCAAATTTGATCCTGGCTGGCACCCTTGTAATCGGCCCGATCGGCCAATAGGATGGCGTCACGCGCATCAATCATGGTTGAAAATGGCGGCATAAACTTCATGCCATCCAGAACCAGCACTCTGACTCTACGCCGTCCTTCCTTTTCGCCGAATTGCTTAATCAGGTTGGCACGCATTTCCCACAGCGCCGCCATCCAAATTTCTCCATCGGCATGGACTTCAGGAAACGGGATTACCGATCCCAAGTCAGCAAAAGTCAGCGAATTAACACTGAAACTAGTGGAAAAAGGCCGGGTGCGGCTTAATCCGCTACTGCCCCAACTGCCCAGGAAATATTCGCCATCTGCGTAGGCACCGTCGGCGGGCGCGCCTTCTGGTAACGTGTATTCCAACCCATAAAAATCACTCCAAGCCTCGCCCATTGCAGCTTCCTGGAATGTTGAGTAACTATTTGGAAGTAGACGAAAACTCACACCGTGAGTATACTCATGCACAATCGTAGTGGCATCCAAAGCGCCGTCGGTGAAATAGCCGCCGGCTCCTGTGTGGCTCAGGTACATTGCGATCATCGGAACAGAGCCATCCTCAGGCCCCTTATGAGTGTAGAAGGCATTGCGGGTGGCTGCTCTGGAAAGAGCTTGCGTTCCATAATGCGTGTAAGCATAAATGGCATCACCACCGATGCCTCCGCGGCCGAAGTTGTCAACCTGAAAATTGCCAGCCCCTTCAGTAAAGCCGGAAAGATAATGCAAATCGTGAGACCGGTTTATCCAATAAAACAAGTTAGTATTCACAGCATCTGCGAACTCGGTTGTGGCTGGCATTCCGGCCCCAAGCTGTATTGGAAAACTGAAGTTTCCATCCTTGGTTGTGGTAATGGTGGGATTTTCAAGGAAAAATATCCCCAAAGGGTTTCCGCCCACCACCGTATTGTTCCCTGAGGTTGCATTGCCTTTGACCCACCCTAAGGGAGACGCTATGGGATCGCCAACGAAGGACTGCACAGTGCGGTCAACTATCGGCGGCGCTTCTGTTTGAAGAACACCAAGTTTGGGATTAGGTTGGGGGCCATCGCGCTCGTACACTTGGCCCTTGGGTCCCGCATTCTGGAATAAAGTAGTGGCCCGCTTCGACAGCGAAATTCCCGTTTCGTCATCCACAACAGATGCGTAACTGCTTACTCCGTCTTCATCCGTAACGCTAAAAACCCAAGCAGGCTGCAACGTTCCACGAATTCCGTACCAAACCATTTTGCCGTCCATATCCTGACCGTTTTCCCCACGGGCGAAGCGGACGGAACCTTGCAGGCTGGGCATTCTGCGGCTAACAACAGCCTGGAAACCTTCTGCCAATCTTGGATTCACCGCAGCCAACGCAGCCCGTGCAGCCTTCGACGCATTCTGAATCCCAGGTGGTTCCAGCAGAGGAGATCCGAATAACTCTCCACCGGCATTCAATATCTGCCCTGACGAATTAATGTTTACTGACCAAGCAGCATTGTATACATCAATTCCCTTGAATCGCTGCTTATACACAATATGAGTAACTCCGTTGTGGGCATCAGTATATTCACGATCCACATAGAGGCTCTGTAAATCTTTCGATCCCAGTCCAACGGCAGAGGCTTGCTGCGTTGTGTATTCGTGAGCAATGTCACGAGCAGCGCGCGAGTTTTCCGCAGTTAGTGGGCTTCTGGTTCCGATTAAGTGCCGGGACAGAGATTTTTCCTGGGCAGTAAGCAAACTTGTAACAGCCAGCAGGCAGAGAAGTAGTTTTTGCATACAAAACATCCGTATTTTGAAATTGAACAAAAGCAGGTATTATTCTACAGGATATTTTGTAATTCTGTTTCAACAAAAATACGTAAGTGTTAATTCAAGTGGCTTCGATTGCCCGCTGCCCATGGTCTGCCGTAGTCTGGTGACAGGTGTCCACCCTCTTTCTCAAATGCATAGTGCTAGGCGGTGCTTCATTGCAACTACTGCTTGCCCATGCACCACCTGTCTATCTGCCCGTGCCTCCACTTCGCGTGCAAGGCGTTCAACTAGTTGACGCTGTTGGACAATCGTTCCTATTGCGCGGCGTTAACATGCCAGGGTTAGAGGCCGTTAGTCCTTCAACAGCAGACCTGCAAGCGGTTCGGCAGATGACCGGAGTTACTTTTCGGCTCATTCAACAACGCTGGAATGCCAATTGTGTAAGGCTGCCTGTAAGTGTGCAGCTTTGGCGACGAGATGGAAAGCCATATTTGGATCAAGTCCAAGCCATTGTTAAGCTTGCAACCGATTCTGGACTAATTGTGGTCCTTGCAGCTAACGATACCGGGACACAACTTCCAGGCGAGGATACAGTTGCGTTTTGGAAAACCTGGGCTCCGGCGTTCCAGGATAATGGGCGAATCATTTTCGACCTTTACAACGAACCGAAGGCTGATCGGATTGCAGGGGATAAATGGGCGGCGTGGCGCCTTGGGATGGCGTCGCTGGTAGATGCGGCTCGCCTCTCTGGAGCGCGCCAGATTTTGGCTGTGCAAGGCTTTCATGATGCACTGGGATTTCAAGGCTTTGGGCCCACTTACTCCTTGACTGACCAAGCGATTCTATATGAAGCCCATCCTTACTATGATGTTGCTTTGACTAATGTGGATCGGGAGAAAAACTACGGCCCAGTGCAGGGCAAGTTTCCTTTTTATGCTGGCGAATGGGGGATGCCTTTGAATCGCGACATACCAGCTTGCCGCGCCGTGCCCGCTGATCCCTTAGCGGCCTTGAACCTTACCTATGAAACGATGGCCTGGTTTGAGGTAAATGGCGTGTCCTGGACGGTTGGTGATTTCCGTCCCGGCAGCCTGCTTACAGATTTCGCCGAGTTTTCCCCTACTCTGTTGGACGCACCGTGGCGTTGTGGCGAGTCGCCGGAAAAACAGCAGGGGATCGGCGTGCCTGTGCTGTTGTGGACTACCGGTGATTCGTCAGGGTTCGGATCCATTGCTCCGCAGTTGATCGCCAACGCAGCAGGAGGTGGAGCCGGAGCCATTGCCCCTGGGGAGCTAATTGCGATCTACGGCCAGGGCCTGGGTCCTGAACTGACGACAACTTCGCGAATGGATGCGGCGGGACAATTACCCAGATCGCTTGCAGGAGCAGAAGTGTTTTTCGATGGCGTGGCTGCGCCCATACTGCGCGCCGACTCCTATCAGGTGTTTGTGCAGGTTCCTTATGAAATGGCCGGAAAGCTTCAAGTTGAACTGCAGCTGTTTTATCGCGAAGTGCCATCGAACAAGATCAAAGTAGCTTTAGTAGATGCGGCTCCGGAAATCTACACACGGGGTGGCGGGAACGCCGCGGCATTGAATGAAAATGGGTCTTTGAACAGTGAGGAACGGCCAGCGGTGCGCGGTTCGGTGATCGTAATTTACGCCTCTGGTTTGGGGCTGGGGACCAAGGAATTGCCCACTGGGTCAGCAGTTGCTGAACTCATTGGCCCACGCCTGCCGGTTTCCCTGGACGTTGGTGGTGCAGCGGCACAAGTTTTATATGCGGGGACAGCGCCGGGACAAGTTGGTGTGTGGCAAGTGAATGCACGACTTGCTGGCAGTGTTCCAGCAGGTCAGGCTGAAGTGTTGTTGCGCTGCGGGACGGCCGTCAGCCGGTCTGGTGTTGTAGTTTGGGTGAAGTGACATTCCAAAACAAAGCCAATTCACCCATTTCTTGCAATCCAGGAAAAGACGATGACAACCAGTTGTTCAACTCAATCTACCTTCTTTTCATCCGCTTGCAAAAACTCGATGGGCCGCGCTTTGACAACCCATGAGACTCTTATTACAGGAAGACAATTGCTGGCCAGCAACTTCCCATTGATGAAGTCCTCGAGGTATTTAAATCCTCTGGCGTTCCAAATAGAATCTGATTCGCAAACACGGCTGGGCGGCTGTGAATGCGAGCTTAATAGCAGGCTGCTAGTGGTGGCAGTCCAGAAGAGGAAAGGAAGAACGCCATTTGAAAAATTCGTGATTGCCTGTCCGCGATGCTGAAGTGTGTTTATTCATCACAGGAACGGGTACCAAACTCAAAGAAAATCCGGTGTCTTTTTCTGCAGCACCGGAACCACGAAATGTCCGCCAATGGTCGCCGGGAACTGCTCAATCCCATCGAACCCTAGCCTACTGGGCGATTTCCCATCGGGTACATAAGCCGTTCGAAAAACCCAATCCCAAATGCTCAGCGTGATGCCAAAGTTCTTGTTCACTGGTCCAGCTTCCGGGTGGACGTGATGCCAGGCATGCATTTCTGGCGAGTTCAAAATATACCTAAGCGGGCCAATGCGGAAACGAACATTGGCATGGGCGAAATGGCCGATAAAAGTGCTCAACGCGCCGTACCAGAACATGGCAGAAACATCGAACCGCATCACAGCGGCAAACGGGTAAAGAAGCAACTGGTAAAGGAAAACTTCAAAGGCATGGAATCGCCAGTTTCCGATCCAATCCAGTTCCTCAATGCTGTGGTGCACCTTATGAAATTCCCAAAGGAACGGCACCCTGTGGAGCAGATTGTGGATGCACCATTGAAGGAAGTCGAACATCACCAGCAGAACCAGAAACTGAACTGCAACGGGGATGTTCTTCATGAAGTGGAAATTCAAAATGGCATTGACTTCAGGAATAGATTGGATGAGGTAAGACAGGGTCCCCCCAACCAGTACACCAAGATAATGGCCGTTGAAGATAAGGTAAAGAACGTCGTTCCAAATGCCGGGGCGGAAGAGCTTTTGTTTGCGAAGCGGCCAGAGAAGTTCCAGCAGCACAAACAACAGCGAGAATCCTGCCAGCCAGTAGGAATAGTTCATGAGGAACCGAAGCGCTTACCGCACGGAGTTTTTCTAGAAAACGCCGTCAACCAAACCAAGGGAAATGCCGGCACTGGCAGGGCACATCACAATGCGATGGCCGCGCACTAGGCGCCCTTCGTCAATGGCTAAGGACATAGCAGCCGGAATGGAAGCCGAAATCAAATTCCCGTAGCGTGAAAACAGATCGGCATATAACCGATTGCCAAGCTTCAAACGCCGAGCGGCCGCCTTTACCACTGCGTCACTGGCGGCATGGGGAAAGCAAATGTCGATCTTCGCCATTTCCAAATCGGAATAATTATCCAATGCAAAATCCAGCATACCTCGCAACGCATGATACGTAAGTTGCTTTCCAAACGAGACAAGCCGTAGCAGCCCGTTGAGTCCCACTTGTTCATGGATGCCGGCGTAATCCTGAGCTCCGGGCAGCGTTAATGTGCACAAGTGAGCGTGGGAAGCGTCGGTACGAAATTTGAAACTCCACTTAGTGTTGGAACGCGCGACGATAGTAGCCGTCGCCGCCTCCCCAATAGTCATAGCCGGGAAGGAGTAACGCAGTTGTTCCGGCGAGTGAATTTTGAAAACGTCAGGAATACCAAATTCATAAGTGGTGAACTCGCCATTAACTATGAGAATGTTACGGTAGCGGTCCCCAGCAAGAAGTTCGTAAGCCAAATGAAGGGAACGAACCCAACTCATGCAGGCATCGGCAACATCGAAGAACTCGCATTTCAGGCCCAGGCTGTGGCTGAGGAAGGCAGCATTGGATGGCTCAAGAAACCCCCGCCCAACACCACAAAAGATCATCAGGTCAATTTCTTCGGGATCCACTCCGGCTTTTTCAATAGCCTCGCGGACAGCCTGTTGCATTAGACCCTGAGCAGTTTCCCCATTCTCACGATCACGTACGTAACGGGTTTGGGAACCGGCTCTGGCAAATAAGGCTTCCAGTTGACGGCAGTAATCCATTACTTCACTTCGCGGTAGCGACGAGTTGGCCCCTTGGATGATCGAAAGTATGTAATCGTTCGTTATCAGCTTGGCAGGCGTCTTCAATGTGACGGATTTGATCAGCAACTCTTCAGGATAGCAAATTTCGCAGAGGACGTCCCTTTTAGAATCGCTCACGTATGCGCCGAATGAGCAAAAAAAGAGGTCCTTGGCAGGACCTCAATAAGGGGCAAAATGGAGAGGAAATAACTGTTAGTTTGAGTCGCGTTTCAACCGGAATAAAGTAATTGCAGCCAACCCGGCCGAAAACAGCAACATGGAACTGGGCTCTGGAACGGTTGTAAAGCTAACCGCCGCCCCACCCGTTGCAAAATTGTTCAGCACCTTGGTGCCATCCGTGTTGATGTCGAATGTGAACAGGAATCCATTAGGATCTGAGGTTCCCAACGGAGTTGACCCGTCAGCGGCGAACATACCGAATCCGAAGGTGCTTCCAAATCCTGATCCAGGCGGTGCGTTGTCTACCAATGGGCCGCTGAAAGTGACGTCAAACGTGATTACCGCTGGAAACGTGTAGCCCACAAAATAGTCGTTGAATCCGCCGGAATTGGTGATAGACAGGGTAGTCGTCAAATTTCCGCCACCAATAGCTCCACCCGATGCGACTGGACTGTTCAGTCCAGCCGTTGGCGTGAAGTTCGAAATCAAGGCGGTACCTGCAGGGGTCAAGGCGCCGCTGTTGGCGAATTGGAAGTCTAAGAATCCCAGAGTACCCGGCGTAATGCCCGTGGTGATTACTGCATTGTAGGTGACCGGGGCACCCATCAGGGCGCCTCCGGCTAAGAGTGTCAAAGCGAGAATAGTCTTTTTCATTTTTATAGAGTCCCTGAAAGTACGGTTGGCGTGAAGTTAATAACAACAGCGCCTGGGTTAGTGAATTCCACCGGTACTGCCACCGACGCACCTGGCGCCAATGACACGTTGGAGGTGATATAGGGGTTGCCACCAGTTGTTCCAGTGGCATTAAAGAGGGTCACACCAGCCGTTAAGCTGTTGAGCACCAATTGCACTGGAGCACTGATAGTAGAAGCACTGGTGTTCTTAATGGTTACCGTTCCGTTGTAGCGGCCTGTAACACGGCTGCGCAAGAAACCTGTTGAACTTATCTGCACTTGACTTGTAACATCCAAGGAAGGCAGGTTGATTTCCCACATACCGCGGCCATGCGTTGCAATGCGCAACAGACGGGCTTGCGGTTGGATTTCCGCTCCGAATACGGCAACTACCGGAAGTCCAGTGCCGAATGGAGCCCAGTTCGCGCCGCCATCCGTTGATGAGTAAACACCAATGTCTGTGCCGGCGAACAAGTTGTTTCCGTTTGCCGGATCAACCGCAAACGAATTGACTGGAACGTCGGGCAGGCCAGTATTAATGGAGGTGATCACTGGGCCTGTGCTGAGGTTGGTGATCTTCCACACATGCGATTGGGCTGCGGTGGTGCCGCCGAAAAATCCGCCAAGCGCAATGTAGGCTGTTTCCTTGTTGTTTGGATCGAACTTGGCGCGGGCAACGAATCTTGCAGGTATGCCGGCAGGCAGCGCGGTCATCGGATTGGCACCAGTGGTTGTATAGAAGATGGTGCCGTTTGCACGCCCAAAGATGCGGTAGTTATCATCTTGCGGAGAAACGGCGATTGTGCTTACTGGAGAGGTTGTACTCTGGCTGACTGCAGGCATGGTCTCACCTTTGTTTGCGGAACGATAGACAGCACCCGCACCGTAGTACACAGTGCTCGGGTTGCCGGGGCCAAGTTCCATAGGAGCGTAGAACAGGACGGCATCGCTGAGGACGATTCCGTTGAAGGTATCGCTGCTGTCGCAGTTTGGAGTTGGGTCGACTGCCCCTCCATAGATGCCCTTGAATGCCCATAGACCTTGGGAGGCGCACGCCGAACTGAGAATGCGTCCGAAACCAAGAAGACCATTCGTCTGATTGAAGTAGGTGTGGTACAAAGTGATGTTCGTTGTGTTGGTAGCGTTTCGATCAATCAATGCATAACCGCCATCACCGAAATCGACTCGGTTCCAATTGCCAGCAGAGTCACGTTGGTTGGTACCGTTGTCCTGCGTACCACCGAGAGACCACTTTGCATCCGTCGGATGAACCGCCAATCCACTGAACTGAACTGTATTAATTTGGCTGTTGTTCAAGGTGGACCAATTGTTTCCGCCATTGGTGGACTTGAAGACGCCACCATCATTCCCGTGCCAAATCACGTTGTTGTTCAACGGGTCGAATTTGATGAAGTGGGTATCAGCATGAAGCCCTGCGCTTGATTCTGCGAAAGAGGCACCGCCATTTGTTGATTTAGCGAAAAGGGCGGTTGGAGGACCTTCGACGTTTCCCCCAAGGACAACAATATCGTCATTTGTAGCGGTGGTAGCGCCGGGACGAACATCCAGACCGATGTTGTAGAAGCACTGGCCACCACAGAAGCCTTGACCACCGGCGAGGAAGGCCGACCAGGTGGCACCGCCATCCACGGAACGGCGAATGCGGCCGGTTGAACTTTCGCCAGTAGCAACGTAAATCACTGCCAGGTTTGCACCTTCTTTATAGCCGACGAACTCGCCTCGCGCACCTGTGTTTGCGACGGTTAACACCTGGGTGAAAGCGGGGTTTGCAGCCTGAGCGTTGACGGAGCGATAAATACCGCCATCGCCGGCAGTTGTGGTTCCGTTAATCCAGACTGTTAGAATATTCGGGTCGGCCGGATCGAAAATCATGCTGTTGACGTTACGGTTGCCAGTGTTAGGGAGATCCACTGACGCGGCTGTCGTTACCGTCAACTTCTGCGCGAGAACGCTCCCGGCTGCGGCAGTTGCATTGGTAAGGCGGACCAAGCCGCGCACACCGAGGCCAGGAAAGGTGCCACCAAACGGGGCGTCGCCGCCGATGCCAATGACGCCACCGGCAATGCCAGCGAAGACGATGGAAGGGTCAGTCGGGTGTACGAGAATGCTTGAGATGCTTCGGCCGTTGAAAACGGGACCGCTCACGGCGACGCTTCCTGTGGTGGTCCAGTTGCGGACCGGATTGATGGGGCCAACGAGGGTTGCCGTGGTATCGCAACTATCAATGCGATACATACCCACCCCGGCGTAACTATCGCCGGAGCCATTTGCTTCGCCGGTGCCAACGAACAGAATGCTGGAATTGGAAGGAGCCAAAGCAAGCGCGCCGATGGCCGAAGTGGTGGCACCATCGAAGATTTGAGTCCAATTTGTACCGCCGTCAAGCGAGCGATAAACGCCGCCCTGGGCCGTACCCATGTACACTTTGTTGGTATTGACTGGATCAATGGCGAACGCCGTGACCCGTCCACTTACAGCAAGAAAACCGGTAACTTGGCCGTTGGGAATTGGCGAAGGGCCAAGAGGGGTCCAATTAAAGCCGGCTGCCGCACTTGGAGCTAAAGCTCGTTGCGCTTTCATCTGCCGGACTGCAGCTTCACGAAGGCTGGGGTCTGCGGGTAA
>JAYUSZ010000161.1:0-34994 GCA_043755435.1 Bryobacterales bacterium
AACACCGACAACCTGGTTCGCCGACCAACAGAAGTTCGGTTGGATGAAGCAATGTTGGAAAACTTTAAGCGGCAAGTGATGGTCGCTCAAATCCAAAAGCCAATCTAATCTAAAGACGTGGCCTTTGTCTTAACTTCCGGCAATTTTTATCAATCGCCATTACTTCAAACACTGGGTTGGATTGAGCATGGGTTCGGTACTAGCTCTGCAAGCCCCAAACAAGTGGGTGAAATCGCCGCATCGTTGGTGCAGATTCACTCAGCTTTGGTTCATCCAGTCTCGAAGCCAGGCGAAAGACAGGCCGAAGGCGACGGGCTTTTTACAACAACCCCCGATCTCTGGATCTCAATCCGAACTGCTGATTGTCTTCCTATTTTGATCGCGGACCGAAATCGCAAGGTGGTGTCGGCAGTCCATGCCGGTTGGAAGGGAACGGTTCTTCAGATTGTGAGAAAGGCGGTCTTTCGTCTGGTTGACGAATTTGGGTCAAATCCAAAGGAGGTGTTTGCCGCAATAGGCCCTGGGATTTCCGAATGTTGTTTTGAAGTTGGTCCTGAGGTTGCTATCCAATTTGATCGGGCTTTTATTAGACATGGCAAATCCGGCAAACCTTACGTGAATTTAAAGCAAGCAAATGTATCGCAGTTGCTTGCAGCCGGGCTTTCGCCGAACCACATCGATGTAGCCGATGAGTGTTCCGTTTCAACACCTGGTTTTCACAGCTTCAGGCGGGACAAGACTGACGGGCGAATGGAATCGTCCATTCGAATAGCAAAAGGCGCAGCTTAGAAGGCCGCGCCTTTTGTAACAATATAAGGATCAGTTGGAAGGAGTAAGGCTTAAGCAGCGTTTACAAGTACATCGTCAAACGCGTCAGAGCTATCGTCCTGGTGCTGATCAGCTTGTTCCTGGCAGAGAATGCAATACGGGCTCCAGGGAACGGCTATGAGCCGCTTCGGGCTGATTTCTTCCTCGCAATGCAGACATGTGCCGAACCCACCATCGTTAATGCGGCGCAGGGCTGCGCTCACATTTCGCAATAGGTTGGATTCCCGGTCGAGGGTGCGTATTGCAAGCTCTCTCTCTGCTGCGCGCTGAACCTCGTCAAGCGCATCCGGGCTTTTTTCGATTGCAATGTCTTCCTTATGGCGTAACAAACCGGACAATTCGGCCTGCTTCGTCTCTAGAATCTCGCGAAACTTGTTTAGTTCTGTTTTGGTCATGGCTACCTGTCCCTCCTTATAAGATCCCTACTACTTGGTCTTCAATTCAATTTATTAAAAGTACGAATTACTTTATCAGACGGATTGAAACTCTTCAATTCCGCTTTCCATCTTCCCCACTCTTAAAATATCGATGCAGTAGGAAAGACGCTGATTCTTCCGAAAAGTTTCAAAAATCCTAGCGTATGAGACTAACGATTTATGCTCACCCAACCGCAAACGGATCGACGACGCAATCCGAGCAGTCACGAAGTTCGTTTGGATGAGAAATTGTACTTTCGGAAATAGCATAACATGCTTGTCAAGCATTTTTGGGGCCATCTCAATATCCGATTCTTTCCAAACCCCGGGACAGGGGAGATAGTTGCGGTTCATTTCAGCGTTCATCAGTTGCTAACCTAATGCGTTTTCAACAACGTGAGTACATATCGTCCATTCTGCTTCAGAACATTAGGACATAAAGGTGTAGACGCGAAATATTTATTTTCTGTTCCCAATCAGTCGTGAACGTGGGTTATTTTTACACATTGCACTGCGGCCAGCTCTGCATTTTTTCCTGGCCTAGCTATGTTGTTTTGAAGCTGCCTGAAAGAACTGTGGAATCCACGTTTGAAGCACCTCTAACAATTGTTTTTCACCAATTGGTTTTGAAATACATTCATTCATCCCTGCTGCCAGACACTTTTCCCGTTCTCCCAGAACTACGCTGGCGGTGATCGCAATGATGGGAATTCCAGTTCTATTACTCATGGCACGAATTGCTGCGGCCGCTTCGTATCCATCCATCACCGGCATTTGGCAATCCATAAACACCAGATCGATTTCTTTCTCGCTGCACAACGCAACCGCCTGCGCACCATCAGCCACCACGAAGACATCGCAGCCAATTCGTCCCAACAGGCTACGGACAACTTTTTGGTTTACGATGTTATCTTCAGCGACCAGGATACGAGCGCCTGCGCATAGCTTCTCCTTAGAATCTCTGGTGAAGTTTCTGGCAGACGCTGGCTCGTCTCGCTTCAAAATACTCAGGAGTGAATTGAGCGTAAACGGGTATTGCAATTGTCTGTCACCCGGACGGTTTGTGTACAACCAATTGGATTCCTGCCCTCCGCGGCGAACCAACCAGATAATTTCCTGCGGTGCCGAAGGGGGGAGTTGCGAAAGAAATTGAGGCAATTGGATGGAAAGCGTCAAGGCATCGACAAGCATGGTTGCGAAGGGGATCTTCGTTTGAGATTCGGAAATTAGATCGAAGGCTCCATTTGAAGTCGTAGTACGAAAAGAGGCTCCCCAGTTGGCCATTATGAGTTGCATCCATTGCTTCCTGCGGGGACTATCGCTAATCAGCAGGAACCGCGTGCTGCTCTGAAATTGAGGGAAGACGGCAGCGTCTGCACTTGGCAATTGGTCCATAGCTGGCATTGGCAGAATGAAACTGAATGCCGAGCCCACATTAGACTCGCTCTGCAGTTCCAGATTGCTGCCCATCAAAGTTACGAGTCGTCGTGAGATTGCAAGGCCCAAACCAGTCCCCCCATAGCGGCGGGTTGTGGAAGGATCTGCCTGGTTGAAGTTTTCAAAAATCGATCCCTGCTTCTCGCTTGGGATCCCAATGCCGGAATCTTGCACAATGAACTGCACACGGTTGTCCGGAATTTGGTCCAGGGGACTGACCTGCAAGGTTACCCAACCCTTGTCCGTAAACTTGACAGCGTTGCTCAGAAGGTTGGTCAGAACCTGGCGGAGTCTGGTTGGATCTCCTTCCATGAAGCGAGGAAGGGCAGGGTGAAATTCGAAATGAAAATCGAGTCCTTTGGCAAAGGCCGTCGAATAAAAAAGTTGGGCAATTTCAGAGCACAGAATCTCTACGTCAAAATGGTGGAGATCCAGTTCGAGTTTACCGGCTTCAATTTTGGAGAAATCCAGAATGTCGCTAATGACCGCAAGCAACGATTGTGCTGAATTCGCGATCGTTTCTGCGTAGTCTGCCTGCTCGGCACTCAAATCGGTTTTTGACAAAAGCTCCGACATTCCGACGATGCCATTCATGGGTGTGCGAATCTCATGGCTCATATTGGCCAGAAACTGGCTCTTGGCTTCGCTTGCTGCTTTCGCCTGTTCAGTTAAGATTGCCGCCTGTTCTAAGGATGTTGTTAGCCTGGCATTCAAATCCCAGGAGGAATTCTTAGCACGCCGGAACGCCAACAATGAAAGAAGGCTTCCTAAAACTGCGGCACATGCTATCCCAAAGCTAATTTTCAATTGACGGTTCTGCCTCTGAAAATCGGCATTCTCACGATGTGTATGGCGTCCTTCGCTTTGAATCAGACTATGAGTAGACGCGAATACTTCGAGCCTACCGCGGTCGATCATGCCTTCAAGGGCCTTACGAAGAAGGTCCGCAACGGCTTTGTTTTCAGGAATGGCAGCAATTGAAACTGCCAATTGGTCTATTTCAATTGGAAAGCGGCCAAAAGGTTTGTCATCGCAGTTCTGGACCCTTGATAGATGTGCATGGGACATTTCGTACATTGCGTATTGTGCAAGCCCATCGCAGAGCAGCTTCAAAACGGCACTTGACGATTCGGTGGGGAGATACTTGGCATGCGGAAAGGTGGATTGGGCTATCAAACTATTAAAAACTCCACTCTTATAGGCCAAAGTCGCGTTACCTATTTCGAGGCTTGATGCGGGCGTACCCAAACTCAACAGTTTATACCCGGCATCCCACCAAGGCTTGCTGAAATACACTTTGTCTTTCAGATGTTGCTTGTTGTGCAAGTACGGCCACAGGTCCACTTTTTTCTCAAGCATTGCGAAGTCTGCACCCTGCTCAACAAATACCCACTTCAAACGAACGCTTGCCAAACTGGCTGCTTCATTGAGTACATCGATTGCAAATCCTGAGGGTTGGGCACCAGGGTGATGTTCCATTAAAGGAGGAGCGTGCCTATAGCCAATGGTGTACGTTTGCGAGGTTAAGTCAGGCTCCTGATGCCAGAAAAGCGCTGCGCAAACAACAATTAATAAACAAGCAACAGCGGCAAGCCAGTGATGTGGCTTGAATAGAATGTTGCTAATATTATCGCCTTCTACTTCCATGCAAGTGTTCCAAGGACGAGTCCCAGTTGGCGTTTATCGTAGCGATTTGTGAACACCGAATCCACATCAAGCACAACTTGAATTTCCTTTTCTTGAAATCGTTCCGTAGGAACTTCAAAAACCAAATGGTGTTCGGCTTCCCCGATTGGGATTGGTTGCGTCCCTAGGCTGCGACCGTTTGCTGTAACCGTCAATTGCAATACTTCGGGTCGCGGATCATCTTTAAACCGGTAGCAGGTTATTTTCAATTGTCTTGCTGAGGGAGTAGGCACTCCCATTCGAACTTCTGCTCGTTTTGCCATCCAGCGGAGATTGTTAGCTTCAATCATATGCCAACCCGTGCCCAAGAATTCGGCTAAATATTTCTGCCCGACTTCAAGGCGTTGCGGCGCTTCAATTGGCCATAGCTTTTCAGATAAAGACTGGTATAGGACTGTTACGTTTTTGAGTCTCTGACCATCTGGCTGGTATACCAGAGCAGCACCGGCGTCCAGTGCCCGTTTGACGGCGACGGCCGGCAGAACGAACTGGGCAAGATCGTTGATCTCTGGATGCTGGACGATGTTGCCAGCCGCGTCCGGTGTGAGATAAATTTGCGGCGGCCCGGGCAGTAAGCGAAATGCGTTATCCGACATTAAAGACCAGAACTGCTCCGAACTGACGCCAGCGAGCAGCAGGATTTTGTTGGGGTGTGCAAGGCTAGCCTGTTGGACGGAAAAAAATAACTCCTTGGCTGCAAGAGTTTGGTGGTAATTGTAATTCACGACGAAGCGAGCCAAGTAGGTGCTGCCTGCTAGATATGCTCCGATGGACAGGAGTGCAGCAATGGCGAATGGTCTCCCGGCACTTCTGGCTGAATGGCACGCCCAGCCTCCGGCGATTGCAAGCCCGATGGTGGGGATCACCAGGTAGTAGCTGGAGATGTGAGATTTAAGAGGCAAGACTGGTGCCAGTACCAGCACGAACCACGCCAAGCAGAATAGCGCCAGCCAACGCCTTTGGTAGCATTGCCAGCCAAGGAAGCTGACTAGACCGATCGCGGTGATTGCGGTTGAAAGTATCGCCAGATTAGTCCACGAGGCTGGCAGGTTTTCTGCGTAGGATCCAAAGGCGAACATGGAATATTTGGCAAAGGTTTCCAAAATTCCACCGTCCCAATACATACGGTAGAGTTCCGCTGGCTCGGTTGGGGCCAATGAGCGATGCAGGGCGGTGTAAGCGGCTGAGATCAAGAATAGCGGCAGAAGCTTGGGCAACAGACTGCGGCGAAACAGCAGTGCCCAAGCTGCGGCTATTGCAGGATAAACAACGTTTATTTCAAGCGAACCAAATCCAAGAATGAAAATCAGGTATTGGAGGTTCCACCATTTTCGATCTCCAGTTTCCGTGTATCGAAGAAAGCAGAAGAACGCTCCGAGTAAGAATGCCGAGCATTGAATCTGGTTATAGCTGCTGGCCCAACTCATCGGACGGGCGAGCGAGCTATTTGCAGTCCAAAGGATCGCGGCTATTACGGCTGCGATTGTCGATCCAGTGAGCCGCCGTGTGATAGCCTGCAATAGCCAGATGGCCAGGAAGAGCGTTAAAAAGACGATGATGTGGAAGGGCAGGGCATCGAAATCAAAAAGTGCGTGCAAAACCAGGAAATAGACCCGTTCGCTCCATGGACGGATGGTGCCTTGCGCTAATGGTGAAAATAGTGTCGCCCACAAATCACTAGGCTTGTGAACGCTTAAAGATAATCCCAACCAAGCGAAATCGTCTTCGCGAAACCAGGAAATTAGACCCTTCCAATAAAGAACCAAACTGAACAAAGGCGCGAGCGACCAGTAGGCAATTCGCTGCCAAAGACTCATTGCACTTCCAGTCCGATAGACGCAGCGATCACGCCCAGTTCCCGAAGATCCATTGCACCTGCAGGTACGAATTTGTCGAGTGTGAAATCAACCGTGATCACTTCGCCGGTTAACAATGCGGCAGGAACGGATTTCTTGTATTCCTGTGGGCCGGCCTTATCGTAAGTAGCCGCTTCAAGCGGCTTCCCATTGACGGTTGCGGAAATAGTAATGGCTTGCAGTTTCGTCAAAATGGGTTCCGGCAGAACGAAATTGAATTTCAGAGTCGCGCCTTTTTGCGCTGCTTGTTCCGGTGCGCGAAGGATTACTGTGAACTTTCCCATGGTCCAGCGCCAAGCACTATTCTCAATGTCGTGAAAGCCTTTCACTAATTGAATGGCGGTGCCTGGATTCCTTGTCTGAACAGTGCTGACCAGTTGGCCGCCACCTTCGTCAAGGTAATCCACCTGCTTCTTTTTTCGCTTACAACTATCAAGAGTGGCCACTGTGCTGACAAGCACCAGGGCTAAGATTAATCTCCGCATCCTTCTACTTGTACCAAACAGCTGTAGAACGTGGGGCTGCCTCCAATGTCTGTTAAGCGTTCGGATGTCAGAATATTGGTGTTCTTGCTGTCTCCGGCTAATTTCGGCCAGCGGACAGAGGGCGACATTACTACTCCTGGTGAAACCTTTCCGTCCACATGGGCCTGCAATCGCAAGCTGCCGCGGTCATTGAAAGCACGCACCCAATCGCCCGTCTTAATGCGGCGGGTAGAGGCATCTTTTTCGTGCATCCAAAGGGTAGCTGTCTGCGAGTCTTGATCCATTTGATTGCCGAAAGTGGAATTCATACTGTCGTCATTTTTTGGTGTGATCATTTCCAGGGGATATTGCTGCAACATGTGCTGATCCCCGAAACGGCTTTCCACTGGTGGAACGTAGGCAAGCCCGGTAGCATCAAGATTCGCCTTGCCGTCGGCAGTACCGAATCCACCTTCGGCGAAGGGCAAGAATGGTGTGCCATTTGCGGATACTCTTAGTCGAATGGAATGCTGCTGGTCCAGGTCCTCAATTGTGATTCCATCAAGGAACGGATGGCCGCTGCCCAGGAGTCCGCGGATCATGTTGTCCTCCGATTCGTCGAAGCAAGGTTCGGTGAATCCAAGGCGTTTGCCAAGCTCGCGGAAAATTTCCGTATTGGAACGAACCTCATTGGGGCGAGGCAATACGGGGCGCGCCAGCTGCAGGTGGTAATGCCCGTATGCAAGGTAAAGATCGGAGTGCTCCAGGAACGTAGTGACGGGAAGCAAAATATCGGCGAAATCTGCTGTATCGGTTTGAAATTGTTCCAGCACAACGGTGAACAGATTTTCGCGCTTAAGTCCAGCGTGAACCTTGGTTTGGTTCGGGGCAATGGCTGCTGGATTGGAGTTGTAGACTACCAGCGCTTTCACCGGAGGATCATTGAGGGCCGTAAGGGCCGAGCCCAATTCGGACATGTTCACCAGCCGCGCCTGTTGCCCCAATGGAGAGGATTTCTGTAGCTCAGGCATTTCCAGAGACTGCCTGTCTAATTGGAATGCTTGCGAAGTGGAGAGTTGTAGCCCACCTCCAACTTCTTGCCAAGAGCCTGTTATCGCCGGGAGCATAGCAATGGCGCGAACTGCAGTTCCACCGCGTTCGCTGCGCTGTACTCCGTAATTTAAGCGAATGGCGGCTGGACGAACTGTTGCGTATTCCCTGGCCAGAGAAACGATTTCGGCTACGTTTATTCCGGTCCATTGCGCTACTCTTTCCGGTGTGTAGCTGGCCGATAATTCACGGAGAGAAGCAGAGCCGGAAGTGTGTTGGTTCAGGTAATCTTTGTCTTCCAAGCCTTCCCGAAAAATCACGTGCATCAAGCCCAGCGCCAAGGCCAAATCGCTGCCAGGGTTGATTGAGAAAAATTTGTCAGCAAGTTCGCCAGTGCGATTTTTCACTGGATCGATGACATACAATTTCGCTCCGTTTCGTCGGGCTTCGACGATAAAAGGCCACAGGTGAACGTTTGTCCCAAGAATATTTGCACCCCAGGCAATGATCAATTTTGACTCACGAAACTGCTCTGGTTCCGTGCCATAACGATAGCCTAAGGTTTGTGTAAGCCCGGCACTTCCAGCGGCAGCACAAATGGTTCTATCGAGCCGCGATGCTCCCATGCGGTGGAACAAGCGTCGATCCATTCCGGAGCCTTGAAGTAGGCCCATAGTGCCGGCATAACTGTATGGCAGGATTGATTCCGGGCCAAAGTCCTGCGAGGTCTGTTGCAATCGCTCTGCAACTTCTTCGAGTGCCTGATCCCAGGAAATCTGTTTGAAACGACCTTCGCCCTTGGCACCAATTCGTTTTTGAGGATGCAAAAGGCGCTGCGGTGAATACTGGCGCTTCAGGTAGCGAGCCACCTTGCCGCATAAGAAACCGCGTGTAACGGAGTGATCTGGGTTGCCACGCAAACGACTGCCCTGGCCGTTTTCAACATTGATTAATAAACTGCAAGTATCAGGGCAATCGAGCGCGCAAACGGAGTGGCGGACTTCTTTTTCAGCCATGTCTCATTTTATCTGAGAAAGGCTTCTACCAATCCGCCATCCACTGGAATCACGTGGCCGGTTGTGCGCGAACTGCGATCACTGGCAAGCCAAACAATTGCTTCAGCACAGTCTTGCGGTCGAATTGCTGCATCCAGTAATGTCCGTTTGGCATAAAATCGCGCCAGCTTTTCCCTTAGCGATTCGGTGGTTTCTGCTTCCGTATAAGGGATGTTGTATTTTGCCAGCGACGCAATTACGCGGTCGCGAGGGAACATGGTGGACCCTTCGACGACCGTGGCCGGAGCAATCCCGTTCACACGAACATGCGGCTTCAACCCTACGGCCAAGGAGCGAATCAAATGATTGACAGCCGACTTAGAGACATCGTAAGCCTCGCTGCCGCGCTTGGCAACCACAGCGTTTGCTGAACTGGTTAGTACGATGGAAACGCTTAAAGCCTGGTCGTCAAGCACAGATCGTGCTTCATCCACCAGAAGATGATTGCCTGTGACGTTGATGTCGAATGTAAGTCCCCATTGATCATCCGGCAAATTCCCATTGGTATCTGGAGCAAAGAAGACGGCGGCAGTGTTAATGATGGAATCAATGCCTCCAAACTGCAGAACCGTTTCATCAATTGCGGCGCGAAGGCTTTTGCGATTGACCAGATCCAAAGCCACAGCGTGAACCGCTTCACCCAGTTTCGTTTCGGCGGCAACGTCTTGGGCTGCTTTTAGATCGCGATCAGCAATCACCAGATGCGCCCCTTGCTTGGCGAGAATCAATGAGACCAGACGGCCGATTCCATTACCACCACCGACGACCAAAACCACCTTCCTGCTGAACTCCGCTTCGGCGGGCATGCGCTGAATCTTGGCCTCTTCAAGAGCCCAGTATTCAATACGGAACGCTTCAAACGGCGGCAGTGCTACGTAGTTGCTGAAGCTGGCGAATCCTTTGTTGGCTGCGGCTGTTTTGGCTTGCGGCAGTTGCTTGGGCTTGCTGCCATTGTCCATGCATGTTGCGCCAGCCATAACGCCGATGGCATTACGATAGAACTCGCCGGTGATCCGTGCTTCCTTCTTGTTTCTTGAGAAAGTGAACATGCCGATGCCGGGAATCAGGACGACGCTGGGATTGGCATCGCGCAGTTTGGGAGAATCCGATGTGGCAAATTTCGTGTAATAGGCAGTGTAGTTTTCGCGGTAGGAAACCAGGCCGCTGGCGATGGCTTTCTTTAAGCCGTCAATTGTGCCGGTCTGCGGATTCCATTCCACGTAGAAGGGACAGATGCGGGTGCGAATAAAATGATCGGGGCAACTGGTGCCCAAAGCGGAAAGCTTCTTGGCATGTTCGGAATTGGCAAAAGCCAGGGCTTCCGGACTTTGATCGAAGTGACCAATGTTGCGGCGTGTAGTGGCACATTGGCCTCGAAGATAGGGGAAAATGGCTCGGGCGATCTCTTTGGGAGTCTTATGCTTTTCAAACTTTGAGCCACCGAACAATGCGGCGCCCTTGGCCTTCTGGTGCTTCATCACAAATTGACCCATTTGATCAATGGCAGTGACGGAATTCAAATAGCATTCGCGCTGCGTCATTCCCCAGGTGAACAAGCCATGGCTGCCAAGGAAAATACCATCGCACCCAGGGTTGTCAGCTACAGCTTTCTGCAGCATCAGTCCAAGTTCAAATCCGGGACGTTGCCAGGGAAGCCAAACCATTTTGTGTCCAAACTGTTTGTTGAACTCTTCCATTTTTTCTCGGCCGTTGGCGGAAGCGGCAATGGCAATGGCCCAATCAGGGTGAAGATGATCAACGTGCGGGAAGGGAAGAAAAGCATGAAGAGGAGTGTCGATGGATGCGGCCACGCGGTTATCACCGAATGCAGCCAGTGGATAATAACCAACCATTTCGTCTTCCAAGGATTCGCCCTTATACACGGATTGCAGTTGCACCAGACGATCCATATAGACCAACGCAAACCCCTCGCGCTTGATGCTGCCTATGTCTCCTCCACTACCTTTTACGGCCAAAACGGAGGTTTTGTCTCCGTTGAATGGATCAGATAAGTTTATCTTTGAGCTGGTGTTCCCACCACCGAAATTGGTGATGCGCAGGTCGGCTCCTAAAAGATTAGAACGGTAGCGCAGGCGCTCCAGTTCATCCGGTAGCTTGGCAGCAATCGATTCGTCCCACAGATCACGCAGGTATTTCATT
The DNA here is from genome assembly GCA_043755435.1 of Bryobacterales bacterium. Classification (GTDB taxonomy): domain Bacteria; phylum Acidobacteriota; class Terriglobia; order Bryobacterales; family Bryobacteraceae; genus JANXSF01. Next base: position 10,953 of record JAYUSZ010000161.1, read on the forward strand.
TCGGGGTGAGGTCTCCTTGGTTGTTTAGCGGAAACTTCATTTTAGCAATGTTCCCTGGGGAGTCTACTTGCTGAAATTGTAATTGATAGAATTGAAGTGAGGAAATCTATGCGCCTATTGATCCCCATATTATTTGCTGCCAGTCTTCTTGCCGCGTCGAAGGACGTTTCTGCGCCCACCTATAGCAAGGACGTTGCCCGCATTATTCAGAAGAATTGCGAAGGCTGCCACAGGCTCGGACAGATCGGCCCGTTTTCACTGACCAATTACAAAGAAGTGAGTGCGTTCAAAGCTGAGATTAAGCGTGTGACGGAAGCAAGGGTAATGCCTCCGTGGTCTGCTGTGCCTGGGCATGGTGAGTTCAAAGATGAACGGCGTTTGAGTGAGGCCGAGATTGCAACTCTGGCTCGTTGGGTGGATGCCGGTGCGCCTGTAGGCAACCCCAAGGACATGCCAACCAAAGCCGTCTTCAACGACAACTGGGCATTTGGGGAACCTGATTTGATCTACAAGATGCCGGAGGCCTTTTCGCTTTCCGGTAATGGCGTGGATGAATACCGCTGCTTTGTGATGCCCTCCGGGTTGACTGAAGACAAGTTTATTCGAGGCGTGGAAGTGCGTCCGGGAAATCGTAAGATTGTCCATCACGTGCGAACATTCGCTGACGCGACAGGAGAGGCGCGGAAGCTGGATGCGGCCGACCCCAAGCCTGGCTTTGATTGTTCTCTTGGCATGGCAGCAGCTTACAAGCGAATCGGCATCGGTGGCTGGGCCCCAGGTTTGGCTGCCCAACTTCGTCCTGAAGATACTGGCGCGTTGTTCCCCAAAGGGACTGATGTTGTGATGGAAGTTCACTATCACAAGAACGGCCTTGCAGAATCCGACCTGAGCACAATCGGAGTTTACTTGAACAAAGGGCCCGTGGCTCATATCGCAAAGAGTGTTCCCATTGCGAATCCTTATATAAAAATTCCGGCTGGCGAAAGCAGGCATGCCGAACGTGCCTCATACACCTTTCGCAAAGACGTGATTGCAACCAGTGTGCTTCCCCACATGCATCTGCTTGGCAATGAAATGACGATGACAGCAGTGTTCCCTGATGGAACGCGTAAGCCATTGGTCTGGGCAAAGCCATATGACTTCAACTGGCAAACCAATTATGTGTTCAAGGAACCAATGTTTCTACCTGCCGGGACGAAGGTGGAAGTGGTTGGGTTCTACAATAACTCGGAATCGAATCCGAAGAATCCAAGTAAGCCGGTGAAGGAAATTAGATGGGGTGAAGGGACTACGGAAGAAATGCTGGTAGGGTTTATAAGCTACTACGACGCGCCTGAAAAGACTTCCGCAAGCAAATAGATGGAAGGAAGAAAGGCAGGAATGCGGGTTCCTGCCCAAATCCTTACTGCTAGCCTTTCAACTTTTTCCGCCATGATTTGGCGGATTTGATTGCGTCGTTGACGCAGTTGATGTTTTTTACACCCTCAGTGTTCAGCCAATCTTCCAGTGCTTTCACACCTTTGGTGGCGTACACCGGAATTCCTTTTTTCCACGTGGCGCGGCCGCAAAGCACACCGCTATATTCGGTGCCAGCTTCGGAGGCCATATTAAGAGATTCCACAAACTGATCATTATCCACACCGGCACTTAGGTAGATGAATGGCTTGGTGGCCACATCGGATGCCTTGCGGTAATAGTCCAGAGCCTGCTTGCGGGTGTAAGCTACTTCGCCCTTGAACACGCTGGATCCTTTTACGAATTCCGCGTTCACCGGCACTTCCACTTTAAGCATGTCTACTTTGTACTGTTTCTTTGAGAATTCCTTCATGCTGGCGATTACAATTTTGGGCTTCGCTTTCGCGTATTCCAAACCTTTTTCGTCGCCACCTTTGGGGTCGTAACCGATGAACTCAAGGAAGAACGGAATTTCATTGTCTTCGCACTCGGAACCGATCCGTTCGCAGAAGGCATGCTTAATGTCGTTCACTTTCGGATCGTCAAAGGGCGAGTAATAGATCAGGATTTTGACGGCATTCGCACCCATATCCACAATTCGCTTCACGGAGACGTGGGGAAGCAAATCGGGGAGGCGTCCAGGCTGTGTGTTGTCGTAGCCGGAAGCCTCGTAGGCCATCAGCAGGCCAGCGTTCTTGGAACGTGCCTTGGCGGCGGGAATTCCGTATTCAGGATCAAGAAGAATTGCGCTGGCGTGGGGTGTGAGAATTTTCGCCACTGCAATTTTGAATTCTTCCATCTGTTGTTGGGTTACAGCCTTCGGGTCAATTCCCTTGGCTGCTGCAATGGATTTTTGCAGGCTGCCACGCTGGTCCATGGCTGCCGCGGCGATGACGCCGGCTTTGTTGGAAAGAGCCTTGAGGTGGTTCTGTTTTCCTTTGGATAGGGACATGTTCTTTTGGTTGGTTCTCCTTGGTTACTAAGCGGATGCTAAAGCGATTATCTATCCATTATAGCTGGATCGGTATATTTTCCAAGAACTTGCATTTAGCGATGTGGCAAATGATTCGGAGTTTTGTGGCCTGTCAAAATGGGGAACATTGCTGCTGGCACTGCGGGGATGTGGTGCGATTCATCCACCAACGCACCTACCAGATCGTAATCGTGTGCCTCAGTGATTCGCATGCGGCGCATTTGCCCTGAAGCGATTGGCCCTTCACCTGGGTCACTGATATAGCAAACGCCATCAATTTCCGGAGCCTGGGTGGACATGCGGGCTTCCCACAAAAGGTCGCTTTCCTTGGACGGTCCTTCAATCAACACATCCACTTCCTGTCCGATCATTTTGCGATTGCGCTTGGCACTGATTTTTCGCTGAATGGACATAAGCTTTCGTTTGCGATTGTATATGGTGCGCGCATCCACCTTGCCATCCAACAAGTAGCTCTTGCTGGAATCTTCATCGGAATAAGAGAACACGCCTAGCCTATCGAGTTGTGCTGCTTCCACAAATTGGCAGAGTTCTTCAAAGTCGGCTTCAGTCTCACCAGGGAATCCCACAATCATGCTGGTGCGAATGGCAACGCCGGGAATTGTTTTGCGGATCCGTTCCAAAAGCTTCAAAAAGAAATCACCATTAGACCCACGCTTCATCCGCTTCAACACGTTTGAACTTGAGTGCTGCAGTGGCATGTCAATGTACTTCACAAGATCGTCGTGCTCGGCGATGGTGTCCAACAATTTCTGGGTTACTTTGTTGGGGTAGCAATAGAGAAAACGAACCCATTTCTTGTGCTCCGTTTCTATTTGGGCAAGGCGGGCAAGAAGGACGGCTAAGCCATCACGAAGCCCGAAATCCTCTCCATAACAAGTGGTGTCCTGGCCAATGAGATTTATCTCACGCACCCCTTGCGAGAACAGATTGGTAGCTTCGCTGATCACCGATTCAAACCGGCGGCTTCTGAACGCACCTCGATATTGAGGGATCACGCAGAAAGTGCAGGGATGATCGCAACCCTCGGCGATTTTCATATAAGCGAAGTGACGAGGAGTGGCCAGCACGCGCGGTGTTAGATCGTGATAAAGATATGGCGCAAAAGGCGTTGCTTTGGGTGTTAAGCCTTCGCAGAGAGCGTTAATCTTTTCCAGTTCATTGGTGCCAATCACGGCATCCACTTCAGGCATTTGCTTTTGAATATCGTCGCGATACCGTTCCACCAGGCAGCCGGCAACGATCAGACGTTGGGCACGGCCAGTGGTCTTGAACGCCGCCATTTCCATAATGGTGTCCACTGATTCCTGCTTCGCAAGATCGATGAAGCTGCAGGTATTGACGACAATTACGTCGGCATCCTCCGGCTGGTGCGTCAACTGATGGCCCGCTGCAGTGAGCGTGCCCATCATGACTTCTGTATCTACGAGGTTCTTGGGACACCCCAGGCTGACAAATCCGACTTTCATGGGAAAAAGAGGAGCGCGCAGGAGGCGCTGTTCCTCTCCTAGTGTAACGCAACTACTTGCGGATTGAGATAACTACCGGATCGCTTTGCTCTGCCACGGCCAATGATTTCACTTGTAAAATTGCCGTGCCGGGGATGACGTTGTCCGGGATCCTCCCGGAGATTTGGGTGGTCGAAACAGAGAGCAGTTCCAACGGAAGATCGTTTATGGTTACGCAGGAGCCGCCTAGAACTCGGGGCGTTGTTCCTTTGTCAGCAGTGGAGGCGGCACCAAGGTTGGCTCCGTTGATGGTGATGAAAGCGCCAACGCTTAGGTTCGGTGTTCCGTCAGTTGAATTCACTACACCACGAGAGCCGGCGGTAATGGCGGGACGGATTGGAGTGCCGCTCAATTGCAACGGAATCACCGTCAGACCCGAAACGGTAATTGCATACGCAACACCTGCGGAATCGACCACCAATTGGCGGGAGGGCACGTTCACACGAGTTGCGCCGAACACATTGTTCACTGGGTTTTCCGGAGCGATCCCCACCAGCGATTCTTCACCGGTAATGGTGTTCACAATTTCCATCGTCATTCGGGTATCGTCGCGGGTTGCCGCGTTAATGTTTTGACGCACCGGGGTGGTCATGCGGATAAAGCTGGTATCGTTCAACGGATATAGCGCAGCAATGTTGCGGTCTCCGTTTGAGACGATTGTTTGGGTAGGCGGTTGTCCGGGGCCCGCCGGAGGACCAACCTGCGTGACGCCAGGCCTTTCAAATCCGCCGATGATAGCTAAAGATGGGCTTAAGATGAAACCATTTGCTAAAAAGTAGTTGCCCGTTTTTGAGCCTGCGGCCGGGCCAAAGTAACTGACAGGGGCTTGATCATAGAGGCTGCGCGAAATCACGTAGGTATCGGCCAGGGCATCGTAAAGATATGCGGTACCATTTCCGGCCACAGTGAGGATGTACTCACCACCAGCGGAGGACACCATGGAGATGGGTCCGCCAATTGCAGTAGGCGTTACCGTATTCAAAGGACGCGGCGTAGCTGTATTTCCAACCAGCCGCCAGAATGTGCCGTTGGACATCATAAACTGCAGTCCACTTAAACCAAAAGCCATGGCTGTTGGAGTAATGGCCCCTTGCCCGCCAATTCGCGGAATGGGAGGGAACTCAACTTTGCCGATTCCCTGAAGTGTGTCCAAATCAATGATGCTGATGGATTCGCCACCGGAATTGCCCACATACAACGTCGCCCCATCGGGAGTCATCGCCATGGCGCGTGGCAGCTGGCCTACGGGAATAGGGTCCATGAATTTCAGCCTCTTGGTGTCGAACACTTCAATGCGGTTGAATCCTGAGTTGGAAATGTAGATCCGGTTTCGTGGCTGATCCAGAACCATGTCTATCAGGCCCTGATTGTTATTGGTGGGAACATTCGGCACCGGATAAACAATCCCGCGCTGGTCGCGGTTGCGGAAGTTCATGTAGACCCGAATGATGTTTGGAAAATTGATGGCTTCAGGCGATTGCAGCGTAACGTTTATTGGCGTTCCCGTGGTGCCGCCCCCGGCGTTGTAGAGATTTGTGCCGGCTTGCCGCACAATGCCACTGCGGCCAGGTTCCATCACAAAGGAAATGCTGGAAGGTGCTCTGCCGTTTTCAATCTCCGTGACTAACGCTGCGGTAATGTTTGGAATGCTGTAACTGAGGTTGCCTTTCCCAAGGTTTTTTATGGCCAAGGATGTGCGCGCGACACCTTTGTTGCATTCATCATTTGCCAGGAACACTTGCGTGGTTTCTGGTGCAATGATCGGGTAATCGTAAAGAGTGGAGATAGGTAAATAGGTCAATCCAGATTCGGAGATGGCGTAGATGTCTTTTCCATCGGTCGTGGATACCAGTTTCCCAAGAATCGACTCTTTCAACTTGATACCCAGCGAAACGCCAAGATTCTTAGAGTTTCCAATGTAAAGGACATTGGCTACTGGCCGTGCAGCAGTGGCGGCTGTATTGAAGGCTGAATAGAGAGTTTCGCCGTCAGAAGAAAACGTGCTGCCGCCGAAATTGCGCTGTACATTAAAGCCCGGGCTGAATCCGTTGCCTGTGAAGAAAGGAAGATTCGATGCACTCATCTGTCCTATGACTGCCAGCGAGTTGCTGTCATAAAGTGTGGAGCCCGCCATGAAGCGCGTGCCGTCCTGAGACATGGAAAGAATTGTGGATTGACCTGTGACCGTGCGATTTTTCAACACGATTCCGCTGGAAACCTCATAGACAAATAAAGTGGTTTGCGCACCATTCACATTCTGGTTAATAGCCACCATGCCGATGATAAAATCCTTGTTAGGAGTTGGGATCAACTGCCCAGGGAAGGGGGTTGCAGGCCTACCGGCGAAAATTGCAGCCAAAGGATTTGGAGTATTAATGGGCGGTGGTGAAGCGATGGGAACCACTTCACGGCCACGTTCCTGTTTCGGGTCGAACAGTAGCAGGGTGTTGCTTGTGTTGTTCGTACCTGTTCCCTGAGTCGTGATCAATACACGGCCATCGGATCCAACGGCAATGCCTTCCGGCTTGGCGGGCAAGCTAACGCTTTGGCGAGGGGAGTCGTTCCCCAAATCAATCACGGTCATGGAGGCGCTTTGGGTGCAGGTTACATAAAGTGATGCGTTGTCAGGCGAGATGGCGATGGAAAGCGGATAGGCCCCAGTGTTTACGGATTTCACAAGGCGCTTTGAACCCATATCCAGCATGTCGATTCGGTTAGCATTGGAGTTCACCAGGTAAATTCGTTGACGGACTTCGTCAATCAGAAGGTCTGACGGCGAGCCATTCAGCGAAATGATGCTTCCGAAAGTGCCACCAGTGTTAACCGTTTGTGGCCACGCACAAACTGCCAACAGCAGCAGGAGTGGAACATGTTTCTGAATAAACACTCTGATCATAATTTTATGTAGTCCAAGCCACTCACTTCTTAATAGTGATTAAAATCGGGTCGCTCTTTTCGGATCGTGCGAGCGAGCGTACTTGCAGCACGGCTGTTCCAGGCAAAGCGTTTTCTGGAATTTGCGCTGTGATCTGCGTTGGGGAAACGGTCAGTAGAGGCAAAGCCTGATCGTTCAAAGTAACGCAGGTCCCACCTAATACGGTAGGTGGCGTCAGCGAAGTGGCCACCGAACTTGCACCCAGATCGTCGCCGGAAATAGTGATGAAACTGCCTGCTCGCAAAGTATTGGTATTGTCGTTTGCATTGATAATTCCCTTCACGCCGGTGGGAACTTGCGGCCGCGTCTGTGGCCCCTTAAGATCAACTGGCAGAATACTCACACCCGACATTGTGACCGCATATGCAGTGTTGGCGGAATCCAAGTTGAGTTGCCTCGATGGAATGTTGATGCGGGTGTTGCCGAACACGCTTTGTTGTGGACTGTCAGGCCCAATGGCAACCTCGCTTAGCCCGCCGGTAAGAATGTTCACCGATTCGATGATGGTTCGCGCATCATCTTTGGTGGTTGACGTAATGTTTTGCCGCACAGGAGTAGTCATGCGGATATAACTGTTTTCGTCCACTGCAACAATTGCAGCGACATTCCGTTGACCATTGGAAACAATCTGTTGTATCGGAAATCCAAAGTTACCAATTTGGATGAACGTTGTCTGCGTTGCCCCTGGCCGTTCCGTGCCACCGAGAATAGCCAGGGAAGAGCTGAGAATCAACCCGTTGGCCAGGAAATAGGAGCCGCGCGGTGCGGCTCCCGCGGGGCCGAAGTAACTCACTGGAGCCTGTTCATAAACCTGTTTCCCTGCTGTGTAGGTATCAGCCAAAGCGTCGTAAAGGTAGGTGCTGGCGTTATTGTTTCCGCTGAGCAAGAGCACAGATTCACCGCTTGGTGATGCAGACATTGACACAGGCAGTGTTAGGCTTGTCGGCGTGACGTTGTTGGCGGCGCGCGGAGTGGCAACTCCATTGGATGCTTTCCAGAACGTGGCATTGGCTCCATTCGACATCATGATTTGCAATCCGCTGACGGTAAAAGCGAGTGCTACCGGCGACATAGGTTGATTCTGTTGTTGTGACGATCTGGGAATTGGCGGGAAGGAAATTCCACCGGTGACTTTCAATGTTTCCAGATCCACAACGCTAATCGATTCGCCGCCGAAATTGCCGACATAAAGCGTCGAACCATCGGGTGTCATCGCCATGGCGTGCGGAAGTTGGCCTACCTCGATGGGATTCAAGGCCAGTTGGTTCTTCGTGTCAATCACTTCAATCCGATTGAACCCGGGGTTGGAAACGTACAGTCGACCGCGAGTTTCGTCCAGTATGGAATCCCAAAGGCTCTGTGCATTGCTTAGCGCTGTGGGAATAGGAATAATGACGCCGCGCATATCGTTTTGGCGGAAATTCATGTACACCTTGACCACGTTGGGAATGTTCACCGCTTCGGCAGAACTGATTGTTACAGCAAACGGATTGCCCCCGCCGCCTCCCGCGTTGGTGAAAAGATTCGTGCCTGGCAAACGAACCACGCCTGCTCTTCCAGAATCCATTGTGAAGGTCACCGTGGAAGGAACATTGCCGGTGGTCACATCGGCCACCAAAGCGGTGGAGGTATTGGAAACCGTATAGGTGAGGCGGCCTTTTCCTAGATTTGAGACGCGCACCTGAGCTTTGGAAACCCCGCGGTTACAATTATCCTGCGTCAAGAATACTTGCGTGGTTTCCGGCTGAATAATCGGATAGTCGAAGATTTTGCCAAACGGCAAGCGCATCACGCCGGTTTCAGAAAGTGCATACCCATCCTGCCCGTCAGAAGTGGAAACGATTCGTCCAGTAATGGACTCCTTCAATTTCAAACCTAAGCGCACACCAAGGTTTGTGGAACTGGATACATAAAGCAAATTCGCGATCACACGGGTGCTTGTCCCAGTATTCGTATTTGCGGTGATGAAGACAGTCTCGCCTTCCTTAGAAAAGGCGCTGCCTCCAAAGTTCCTTTGAACATTGAATGCCGCAAGCGAAGTTCCACCGTTATAGAAGGGAAGATTGGCGGCATTCAACTGCGCCGTCACCGCAAGTGTCGCGGTGTCGTAAAGCGTGAATCCGGCCATAAAGCGGCTGCCGTCTGGAGAAAGCGAAAGAGTGGAAGATTGTCCATGAGTGTTTCTATTGCGAAGTATTGTGCCGCTGGCAGCTTCGTAGACGAACAGAGTTGTTGTAGCATTGTTAGCGTTCTGGTTGGTGGTTGCGATCCCGATTAAAAAGGCACCGTCAGAGGTGCGAACTAATCTGCCCGGATAAGCAACTGTCGGCCTGCCAACAAAAAGCTGGGGCAGGGGAGTCGGGGTGGTCGGGGTAGGTGGCATGGAAACCACGGTCAACTGCTGGCTTAATTCCTGCTTCCGATCATATAAAAGCAGAGTGTTCAAGGAATTATTCAGCCCACTTCCTTGGGTTGTAATAAGCACGCGCCCATCGGATCCTACTTCAACCCCTTCCGGTCTGGCTGGAAGAGTTACTGTTTGAAAAATGGCCAAAGTGTTGGCGTCAATGACGCTAAGTGTGCTGCTGCCAGTGTTGGTCACGTAAATAAATTGGCCGTCCATGGACTGGGCCGCAGCGGAAGGGGCGGTGCCCGTGGGGATCTGTTTAATGATTTTCTTTCCGCCGATATCGAAGACGTCCAGCCGGTTTGCCGCGTTGTTGACCAGGTAGAGCAGCTTTCGATTTTCGTCGAGAATCAAATCGCTGGGAGTTCCGCTCAAAGGATACACCTCTCCAAATGTTGATGAAATGGACGGATCAGTACCTTGCGCCAACACCGATTGCGTTGGAATCGACAGCAAAACAACGAGGAGTTTCAGAAAGTTTTTCATTACGGTTTGCAAACTCATATCAGATCAGCTACTTTAAACCCTTGACGCAGCCGAAAGTTGCCCCGATCCTGGATTCTTTACCAGGGCACCGAAACCTTTACGATTGCAGAGTGTTAATGGAGTGGTCAAGCTGCTAGTACGCAATGTAACACGAGGAACGATTCTGGCGACAGCCGCCGGAGTTGCAAATACCAGTGAGACTCGCAGAACGGGTCTTTTGAAGCACACCTCACTTCCCCCTGGTGAAGGTTTGTGGATTGTACCAACCGAGGCAGTTCACTGTTTCGGCATGAAGTTTGATATTGATGTGCTGTTTCTGAATAAGGGCAAGAAGATTTTGAAGATACGGGAAAACATGAAGCCTCGCCGAATCGCCATTTGTTGGCGGGCGCACTCTGTTTTGGAACTTCCCGCAGGGACGGTGGCATCGACTGGTACGCTTGTAGGAGATCAATTGGAGCTGGAACGCTAATGCGAGCTCCAAGGATTCTTGCAGCAACTGGAATTGTCTTTATGGGGCTTGCGACCACTGGATGCGGTTCAGTGGGCAGCAAAAAAGCGGTAGTTCCGGTGGCTGCTGCAACTCCGAAACCTGCCACTCAGTCACAGAAAAAACAGTGGGAACAGGCCACGGCCATGCATACTGTAATGCAAAAACAGGTGCGGAATGCTCAAATGGCAGCTGATGGGGATTCGGTCGCTCAGGGCTTGCGGGAGCAGATGACAGCCGAGCCTACCAATGCGGAAATACGGTTGAAGCTGGCCGAACACTACGAAACGAAAGGGTTTACGGAAATCGCGATAGAGCATTACCGATTAGCGGCGGAGCGGTTTCCACTATCGGAAACCATGCAGTTCCGATTGGCGCAGGCCCTTCGGAAATACGATTTGAGTGAAGAGGCGGCGGAAACATTACAGTCGTTTCTGGATTGCCATCCGTCGCAAAACCCGGATTTATATTCCTGGTTGGGTATAGTCCTGGACGACATAGGCGAATTGGGTGAGGCTGAAAAGGCCCATCGGTACGCTATCTTCTTAGCCCCTCAGAAGGATTCCCTTTACAACAATCTCGGCTACAATCTGTATTTGCAAGGAAAGAAAACCGAGGCTGAACTGGAAATACGGCGTGCGCTGCAACTAAATCCGAAGTCCATCACCGCCAAGAATAATCTGGCAACCGTGATGCAGAACCGCGAGGAATCGCTGGCGCAGTTCCGGTCTACTGCCGATATGGCAACGGCGTATAACAACCGGGCGGTGGAGTTGATAGAGCAGGGGAATTATGACGAGGCGCGGGCAGAGCTGGATAAAGCGTTACAGTATCGTCGCGACCTTCCCCAAGTTTGGAATAATTTACGCCTGATTAGCGAATTTGAAGGCCAAGGCCCAAGTTTTGAAGTACCTATGCAATCGAAGCCGAAGCCGATGTTGAAGCGCCTGGCAATTCACATGAAACACGCTTTCCTGGGCGATTCTGGCCGGGTAAAGCAAATAGATTCGAAATCCATGGGCGAGACTCTTGCAGGAGCCGCTCAAGACTGAGATAGTATAAGTCGCGCTCAAAAAGCTGACTTGTTGGCAAATTTGAAACCGAGGAGATTTATGATCAAACAATTTTTCATTCGTTTATGGAAGCAGGAGGAAGGCCAGGATCTTGTCGAATATGCGTTGATCGTCGCCGCAGTCGGCCTAGCACTGATCACCACTGTGAACCAGTTATCGACGGCCATTGTCAGCCTGTACTCTTCCATCACACAGGGCTTGACCTCAATCGGAGCATCTGGCCAATAAGCCGGTCGATTTTCCGGCCAACATGACTTCTCCGTTGGAGGAGCAAGCGTCATTTTTTCCATAACCGTCCCCGCAACCCAGGCGAGGCTCATCCCGAGCCTCGCTGTTTTCTTATCGTTAATCACCCTCTTCTACGCCCTGCTGCTGTACGACGCCCCCACTCAATTGTTTCGTGATTCCGATAGTGGGTGGCACATTCGCAATGGCGAGACTATTCTTCAAAGTCACAGACTTCCGTCCGTTGATCCTTACTCGTTCTCAAAGGCTGGAGAGCGTTGGTATGCCTGGGAATGGGGTGCTGACGTCTTAATGGGACTGGCACATCAACAAGATGGGCTGCGTGGAGTTGTGCTGCTGTACCTGATTTTGATCAGCCTTTGCACCTACCTTTGGGTTCGTTTGACTTGGAAAGTGGGCGGCAATTTTTTGTTCACCTGTTTGCTGGCGGCGCCAATGCTGTCAACCGTCAACCTGCACTGGCTAGCAAGGCCCCATCTTTTCAGTTGGCTGCTTATTTTGGCAGCTGTTACCTGGCTGGAAAGCGCCCCTACCCAATTCAAGCTGAAGCATGCTTTTGCGATAGTGTTCGCAGTAGCCGCCTGGACAAACCTCCATGCTAGCTTTCCCCTTGCTGTGATTCTCCCGGTGATCTATTGTTTCTCGTACTGCATGACGAGCCTCTTGTATGATTTGGATTCTGCGGACTTTATGGCCAAGGCTCGCTGGTGCCTGCAGTCCGTACCTTTTGCTTTGCTGGCTACGTTACTGAACCCTATGGGCATTGGGGTCCATTTGCATATTGCCGCCTACTTGGGGAATTCTGAATTGTTGGCTCGCATCGCCGAATTTCAGAGTTTCAACTTTCATTCCGAAGGTGCCTGGCAGATTGTGGCAGCGGTGCTGATTGCCATGGCTGGAGCAATTGCAGCCCTGTCAACCGGGCGGTTTTCAGCCTTCCTGTTAACTATGATCCTAATTGCCGGGTCCCTGCGCTCCGCCAGAGGGTTGCCGATTCTTGCCCTACTGGGTCTGCCGCTTGCAAACGGAGCAATCACCGAATGGTTGAGTCAAATTCCAAGACTCCGGCTTGCGGTAAGTTCAAACATCTCGAAATTTCTTGCATATGGTTCGCGTCTAAGAACTATTGACCAGCAATTACAAGGCTGGATCTGGATTCCACTGGCTTTCGCGTTAGTCTGGGTATTTCTACACGCCCCTGCGGTATCGCAGCGGATCGGATTTCCAAAGGATCAATTCCCGGTGGAGGCTGCCGCTGAAGTCGTCAAGCTCCCGGCTGATTCCCGCATTCTGGCCCCAGATAAGTACGGGGGGTACCTGATTTACCGCTTCAGTGGCGAGCGGAAAGTTTATTTTGATGGCCGTAGCGACTTTTACGGGCTGGCTTTTATGAAGGAGTACATCCGGCTAGTTGAGGCCCGCCCAGGATGGCCACAAATCATAGATAACTATGGCTTTAGCCACGCCCTACTACCTAAAGAGTATTCATTGATTCCTGCATTAGAAAGGCGTGGATGGCAAAAACTTCATGAAGACTCGGTGTCGGTGTTACTTCGCCGGAACTTCTAGTTGTATAGTGTGTTAATAGCTTTCTTGGTGTTTTCTCGATTCACATCTTCGGCAACGTCTTGCTGGTGAGTTCGGACTCCTGGGAAACGCAGTTTAGTTAGGACAATTAATGGACCGAAACAAGCTCATCATGATCTTTGGCGGAGCAGCAATTGCTGCATCTCTGCTGACCTGGGTTTTATATCGCAGTACGGTTGCGCCGAAAGGCGAGAAGATGGTGAAGGTATATGCTGCGAACGGCAATTTTGCCGCCGGTACGCGCATCACCAAGGAGCGGATGAAACAGATTTCCCTGGTGGAAAAATCTGTGCCTGCTGGTGCGGTCCTGGTTGAAAACCAGGCTCTGGACAGGGTTTCCATGTTTCCTATCACCGCCAACGAAACTTTGATCGCAACCCGCCTTTCAGGGGTCAACACCGCTGAAGGTTTTGCCGCCATGATTGAAAAAGGCAAAAGGGCAGTTAGCGTTCCTGTTTCTGACTCGACAGGCGCTGGTGGTTTGATCCAGCCTCGCTCGCACGTCGACGTGATCTTTACAAAGTCTGGTTCTTTGGCCGAAGCGGTTAGCACAACCATAGTCGAAGACGTCGTGGTCATGTCCGTCGGTCGCATGATGGAAGTGCCCGCTTCCACTGCTGCTTCAGACAAAACCGCTACTACCGCTGCAACTACCACTGCAACCTCCACTGCTGCAACTTCGAATACCCAGCAGCGTTCCGCCGTCCTGCTCGTGAGTCCAGAAGAAGCCCGGAAGTTGGAACTGGCTCGCAATCAGGGAAAGATCAGTCTTGCTTTGCGTAACCCTCAGGACGATTCCCGATCTGTTGAAATTGAATCGGTGACTGCTGAAAATCTCGATCCGAATATTTACGCTCGCTTGGCGTTGTCGAAAAAGGGCGGACGAGGCCGTTTGCCCGGTAATTCAAACCTAAAGAACGATGCCGAGTGGTGTAAACTCGTCGGCTGTGAGTCCATACCCAAACCTGTTTCAACTGCTCCCCCTAAGCCCGTTAAACCCGAACCTCCTAAACCCCGGGCCATCGTCGATGTGTTCCATGGCGATAAGCATGTTCAAGAAGCCTTCCACGACTAGAGAATAAGCCGTGAACCATTACCCCATGAATACTAGAATTTTGGTTACTGCCCTTGCGGCCCTGCTACTGGTGAACCGGAGCGAGGCTCAATCAGCACCTGCCCGAGACTTAACCATCACGGTTGGCCGTGGAGAGTTGTTGCAATTCGAATCCGATATCAAAACCGTAGCTGCCAGTGAACCCAAGATTGCCGATGTTGTTGCTGTCTCTCCGCGGGAAGTGATGGTGAATGGCAAGGGTGTGGGAAAGGCTACCGTGATTGTTTGGGAAGAGGGGTCCATTCCCCGCCGCTACAACATAACCGTTGCCAGTGACAAAGAGGATTTCGATAGCATCCAAAAACAGATCCGTCAAAGTATTATGGATGGGGCGATCCAGATTAGTGGAACACCAGAGCAGGTTGTCCTAACCGGCAATGCGAAGAACGCCGAAGATTCAAAGCGCGCAGAAGCGCTGGCTACTACGTACTCGAAAAAAGTTACGAATTTAATTAAGGTTCCTCCTCCACCGGAGCCCCGCCAAATCTTGTTGGAAGTAAAATTTGCCGCATTAGACCGTACTGCATTGTCAGAAGTTGGATTCAACTTCGTCAGCAGGAATCCCAAATCGCTAGGTGAAATTTCAACGCAACAGTTCGCTACACCCCGCTTTTCTCAATTGCAGTTTCAGAATCAGGAATTTTCAAATTCCACTCTGAACTTTTCTGACTTGCTAAATCTCTTCGTATTCCGGCCCGACCTGAATATTGGCGCAACGATCCGCGCCATGCAGAGTAAGAACCTGCTGCAGGTTTTGGCTGAACCAAATTTACTTGCGTTGGAAGGTAAAGAGGCTAGCTTCCTGGCAGGCGGCGAGTTTCCTTTTCCCACCTTGACCGCCACTTCAACGGGCGGTGCCACGGCCCCTGTTGTCACCGTTCAGTTCAAGAAGTTTGGTGTTCAGTTGGATTTCACGCCAACCGTAACTCCTACTGGTGCGATTCACTTGCACGTTCGACCTTCTGTGACGTCACTTGATTACGCCAACGCTGTTACCTTGCAAGGCTTCCTGATTCCAGCGATTGCCACGCGGTACGCAGAGACCGAAGCAATTCTTAAAGATGGCGAAAGCTTTGCAATTGCAGGCTTGATTGACAACAGGTTGATCACTTCCCTGAACCGGGTAAAGTGGCTGGGTGATGTGCCAGTGCTGGGGAATCTGTTCCGTAGCCGTTCCACTCGCAAGTCTTCCGATGAGTTGCTGGTTGTGGTGACACCGCGCTTCGTGAAGCCGCTTCCAGTGGGTGACAAAGCTGAATTGCCTCCTGTGATGGAGCCTTATTTAATGCCGTCGAAAGTGGAAAAAGATCTGCTAGACCTTAAGAATAAGAAAGGGAAGAAAGAAGAAATTGTCGATCCTTCGGTGCCAACCGGCAAGAAGGCAAAAAGAGTTAAGGTATCAAAAGCGAAGCCGGAGTTCATAGGACAGCGTGGCCAACAGGAACCAACAGTTAAGAAATAGGTGCCGGCCCATCTCGGCGAGGATCCCCCGTCAAACGGGGTCAGTATCCTTGCAACTCGTTGTAATTCTTGTGGGCGTGCTATTCGGGCTGATGGGCTTTGCAGTTGATCTTGGCCGTCTTTACTCCAGCCGAGCCGAACTGCAATCAGCTGCCAATGCCATTGCCATGGCTGAAGCCTCCAAATTGATCGGTACAACTGCTGCTCTGAATACTGCCGATGCAGCTGGCAAGGTTACCTACGAAAACGCCAGCAATTTTGGGAACAAGTATGATTTTGGCGGATACCAAATCGGCCAGGACAATGGTGTTACCAACAGCGAAGCGCCAACGAAAAGCTATTTCGATACAATCGCATCGGCCCTTGGTTTGGAAGGTGCCACCGGTGGTGAGGCCGATGGTTCAACTGCCAAATACGTTAAGGTGCAAGTGAAGGGTGAATCGCAATTGCTTTTCTGGAGCTTTCTACCTGCCGCGCAGGATCGCCGAGTGAACCTAATCGCCCAAGCCGTTGCAGGAGTCAGTTCTCCAGTTTGCACTGCCTGTGGCATTGAGCCTATCGCTTTGGCCGCCATCAGTGCTGACGATACTACTGACTTTGGATTTACATTGGGCACGCGCTATACCCTTTATCATCAGTGCCAAGGCGGTGCCGCCCCCACTGTTCTTGCCAACGACGCAGTAACCGCGCAATACGTGCTTTTGAATCGTCTGAACGAAGCGGCAGCAACCTTTGCCGATGAGACAACGCAGTTGTTTCGTGCAGGGATGCAGGGATTGGCTCCAAGCACGACTCAAGCCACCGCCTGTTTGCGTGTGGCCGCCGACGAATCAGTTTGGGTGAACACTACCCCCGGCGGCAATTGCAACGCCGCTGTGAATTCTTTTGTCCAAGGCTTCGTTTGTGGTTTGGCAAACCGCTTCGACCAGACCTTGCCCACAGTTTGCCAGAACATTGCCGAAGCGGATGGGCTTTCAACTGTCAACGCGGTAGATACCGATCTTACTGATCTGGATGATTACTCCAACTACACAGGCAACGCGCGCCGCATTATCACTGTGGCCATTGTGGATGCCCTGTCTGCTACAGCAACCATGAATGTTCAGGGCTTCCGGCAATTCTTGCTGGAACCGATTGCTAACGATGTGACCTTGAATCCCGCTGATACACGTGGCCGGTTCAGTGCAATGTATCTTGGCACCAAGATGCCTTTGCGTGCCGGTAGCATTGCAGGATGCCAACTGACCTCAGGGCCAGGCAAGGTGGTTCTCCACCAATGATCCGTCGATCCAAGCAATTTTCCAGCGGTGCAGCCATTCTTGAAGCTGTGCTATTTCTTCCAATCATGTTTATGCTGCTGTGGGGCATGATCGATTTGGCTCGAATCGGAATCGTATACTACGAACTGCACAAAATGATGTACACCATTGCCCGCTATGCCGGAACTGGGCAGGGTGTCAATTTTTGCGACGATGCCGACGCCACAATTGCGACTGCAAAAAACCTTGGCTTGCGCGCTTCCATTGATGAATCTGCCGCATTGATTCTCCCCGCATTAACTGCTGATCTGGTCACGGTTCGCGGCGAAAAAGTCGACCCCGACAGTCAAGCGGTCACTGTATGTGACTGCAACAATTCTGGCTGCGACGCAACTACTGGTGCGCGTGGACCCGATTACATTGTCGTCAGTATTCCTGACGGATATTCGGTAAGATCCAATATTCCCTTCGTACCCTCGGAAACATTTTTGCTGCGTCCCAAAGTGCGCGTACCTTTCGGAGGGACATGATTCGCACAATCTCATCACGAAGAAGACAATCGCAAGGCGGCCAGGCGCTGGTTGAATGGGTAATTACCAATGCCGGTCTTATTTTGCCAACCACTTTTGCAATCATCTTTACCGCGCAATTGCTATGGATTTGGCATTCCGCAATTGAATGGACGCGAGATGGCACTCGCTACGCCGTTACCCACTGCTTCCAAGGAAATGGTGAAAACGTACGAAACTACATGCGGACCCATGTTCCAATTAATGTGGACCAGACGGAATTTCAAGGCGGCACGGCGGAAATCGTCATTAATTATTATGGGAAAGATCCCGACACGGGAACCCTTAGCGACTTCACTTGCACCGGTTCGGAATGTTCCACCGATTGCATACCCGACGTGGTTACGGTGCGGGTTACTGGATACCAATACCGGACTTTTATGACTTCCCTTGGGCTCCCCCCTGTGGTGATGCCTGATTTTGCGACAACTTTGCCCATTGAAAGTGCTGGCTGCGACCCCGAACTGGGTACGTGCCTACCTTAGGAGATTGCGAGCTGAATGTCTCTCTCATTACTAGTAGCATCCGCTGATGAATCGTTGCGTGAATTGGTACGTGACCTGTTATTGAATATGCCGAATGGCCGGGTTGTAAATGAGTATCCCGAAGTTTCGCTCAATCTCTACATCCGTGTTTTGCAGGATCTGGAACGCCATCCCGACGCCGCCCTGATTGTGGACATTTCCTCTGATCCGATCTCTGGTATCAAGGCTCTGGAAAAGCTTCGTCAAGCAGTTCCCGATATCTACATCATCGCGGCCGACTATTCAACCGATGGCGATTCGATTCTGTTGACCATGCGATCCGGCGCAAACGATTACATTTTGATGCCAGTGAAACGCGCCGATCTTCGCGATGCGATTTCAAGGTTAGAACGTGCCCCCCGCCGCCATGCTGGATCCACGGCCAGTCAATTGGCTCGCGTCTACACTTTTATTGGAACCAAGGGTGGAGTAGGCACAACTTCTTTGGCCGTTAATTTCGCCAGCGTTCTGGCGCAGCGCAAACAGAATACGGTTCTGGTTGATGTGGATTGGCATGCCAACGACGTCTGCATGCAACTTGGCCTGCAGCCCCAGTACACGCTTCTTGAGGTTGCAGAAAACTTGAACCGCATGGATCAGGCTTTGTTTGAAGGGTTCGTAGCGCGCGATCCGATTGGGTTTTTCGTGGTCGGTCCACCCGATTCATTGGAAACTGGCAGGGGCTATTTCAATGAACCTACACTTCGAGAATTCGCAACGTTCCTGGTGGAAAAATATAATGCCGTAGTGTTCGACGCAGGCAATGATCTAACCGACGAACTAGTGCAAGGAGCCTTGCAGGTTTCTTCAACTGTATTTCTGGTGATCACGCAGGAATTTTCCGCCGTTCGCAATGCGCAACGCTACATTTCCTATTTGATGCGGTTAGGCTTCACCGCCGATCAGATCAAGGTTGTGGTGAACCGGTACAACAAAATGTCCGGCCCTCATGTGGCCACCCTGGAACAAATTCAGCAAACACTCAACCAGGCGGTGTTCTATGGCATCCCAAATTCACCAGCAGTGAGCCAAAGCATCAATAAATCGCGCCCACTGGTAGCTGACCGGCAGTTGTTCCCCGAAATGGATAAAGTTATACGGGCGTTTGTAGATAAAGCGACTGGTGGCAAAGCAGCCATGCAGAAATCGGCCTAATTCATGGGCAGCCGCACAATTCCCAGACCCGCGACTGGTGGCGCCGACCGTTGGTACGGCATCAAGACGAAGATCCACGGGAAGTTGCTGAACTCCTTAACGCCCGACCAATTGCGGTCGATGAACAAGGACGGGATTCGCGATCAAATCGCCGGCACGATTGAACGGCTGGTTCGTGAAGAACATATTCCGATGACTCTCGCCGAGCGCGAGAAGTTGATCGACGAAATCATTGATGAAATCTTCGGGCTTGGGCCGCTTGAAGCGCTTCTGAAAGATGCAACAATTTCTGACATTCTGGTGAACGGTTACGATTCCGTCTATGTGGAACGCATGGGCAAACTGGTTGAAACCAACATCCGCTTTAAGGATGCAAACCATCTTCGTTTGATCATCGATCGTATCGTGTCCAACATCGGTCGCCGTATTGACGATTCCTCCCCAATCGTCGATGCCCGCCTCCCCGATGGATCGCGCATTTGCGCTGTGATTCCACCTATTTCCCTAATCGGCCCTGTGATGTCTGTCCGCCGGTTCGGAAAGAAGCTGATGACGGTAGATGATCTGATTCGTCTGGAAACATTCACTCCGGGCATGGTTGAGTATCTGAAAGGTGCCTGCCAGGCGCGTTTGAATATTGTGATTTCCGGTGGTTCTGGTTCAGGAAAAACTACAGCGCTGAATACGCTTTCGCGCTTCATTCCTGAATCGGAACGCGTAGTTACCATCGAAGATACCGCCGAATTGCAATTGGTTCAGGAACACGTGGTGAGGTTGGAAACTCGCCCGATTAATATTGAAGGAGCCGGCGCAATCACCCAACGCGACTTGGTGATCAATGCTTTGCGTATGCGGCCAGACCGCATCATTATTGGCGAGTGCCGCGGCGCTGAAGCTATGGACATGATGCAGGCCATGAACACTGGCCACGATGGATCCATGACCACCACCCACGCCAACACTGGCCGCGACGCTTTCACGCGACTCGAAACCATGGTGATGATGGCCTCCCAAAACATCCCCGATAAAGTGATCCGCCAAATGCTTGCCAGCGCTATCAATATCGTGGTGCACTGCGCACGGCTGAACGATGGGTCACGCAAAATACTTTCTATCAGCGAGGTGGTCGGATTAGATGGCGATCAGGTGGATATGCAGGATTTGTTCGTATTTGATCGTGAAGGCATTACCTCCGATGGCAGAGTGCTGGGCCGCTTCCGTGCC
Organism: Bryobacterales bacterium; assembly: GCA_043755435.1. Lineage (GTDB taxonomy): Bacteria > Acidobacteriota > Terriglobia > Bryobacterales > Bryobacteraceae > JANXSF01. The sequence continues at coordinate 31,437 of JAYUSZ010000161.1, forward strand.
ACTGGCAACAGGCCATTCTATGCCGACCGCATTCGAACTTACGGGTACAAACTGGATGATGCAATTTTCAACGAAATGGTTGAGGTGAAGGCTTAGATGCCTGGATTCATCCTATTCTTTATTGTCGCTTTCCTGATTTTCGGCGCTGCCTTCTATGCGGCTGGCTACTACATTTGGAGCATTCCAGAACAGAAAATGGCGTCCAGCTTGTCGGATCGCATGCGGGAAATTCGCTCGCGGAATAGTACTCGTGACACCTCCAATAGATCTGATTTGATGCGTACTGAAAAGAAAGGCGTGTTCGAATTTCTGGAAGATTTCGTGAAATGGCTAGGACCCGCCCGCCGCTTGCAGATGTTTATCAATCAGGCAAATTTGCGCTATCGTGCTGCCGATGTTCTTGGACTTTGCTTAGCAATCTTGGTGGCCATGCTCTTCTTGCTCGGCCTTTTTGGCCTTGACAACATGATTCTTCGAATCGTGATTGCGGGGCTTGTTTGCAGTCTTCCCATTCTTTGGATCAATCACAAGCGAAAAGTCAGACTTGAGAAATTTGAACAACAATTGCCAGACGGCATCGATCTGTTCAATCGTTCAATGAAAGCTGGGCACAACATGCACTCGGGTTTAGAGAGCATTGCCGGTGAAATGCCCGACCCCATTCGAATGGAGTTCAAGAAGCTGATGGAGGAACTGTCCCTTGGTTCCACTATTGATGATTCGTTGCACAACCTTGGGGATCGCGTTCCTTTGATTGATCTGAAGTTTTTCATAACCGGCTTGATCTTGCAACGGCAAACTGGTGCCAACATGGTTTCTGTTTTGGAGAACATGTCTCAATTGATTCGGGAACGTTTGAATCTTGTGGAAAAGATGAAAGCTGCCACAACGCAGCAACGCGCTTCTGCAGCTTTGTTGTGCTCTTTACCGATTGTGGTCTTCTTTGGATTTTGGTTTTTGAAGCCTGAGTATATTCGGATTCTGATGTATGACGAGACCGGCAACTTCTTCTTCACCTATGGGATCTGTTCGGAACTGTTTGGTATTTTTGTGATTCGTAAAATCGCCAGCCCGAAAGTGTAGGGGCTCATTTTTATGGTTATTCTTTACTTTTTTGCCATTTTCGCCGCCTTGGCCGTTCTTCTTTGGAGCGGCATCAAACTGATGGAACCTCACGAAGATCCCTTAGGCGAACGTCTTGAAGAACTGCAGGCTCATGCCATGGTTTCTGGAACCAGGGTTACGAAGAGACGGGCAGGTGGCGGGTTTTTCAATAACTTCCTTTATCTGGTCAGTTCCATTGGTGGTGAAGATTACCTTCGCGAAACGGAACGGTCTTTAACCACCTCCGGAGTGCGCACGAAAAATGCTTTGGCGTATTATGTGCTGTTTCAAGTAGGGTTCTTTTGCACTCTTGTTGGCGGCATGCTTTATCTGCAAAGGGATAATGACTGGTCCAACAAAATGGGTGGACTGGCCGCTGCAATGCTACTCGGGTACCTATTACCCCAACAGATTCTGCATCGCCTGGAGAAGCGCTACAAGGAGCGTTTGCAGTTAGCCTTGCCCGATACCATCGATTTGCTAGGCATCGTTCTAGGAACCGGTTTAGCTCTGGATCAAGCCATGACCCGCGTTAGCGAAGAGATGCAGTACATTTATCCGGAACTGGCCAGCGAATTCTACACCGTTGTGATGCAGGTGAAAGCCGGCCAGGAGCGCAGCAAGGCTTTTAATCAATTGGTTAAGCGCACCGGCATTGAAGATATCAAGTCGCTGGCGGCTATGATTCTGCAATCGGAAAAGTTCGGTACCAGCCTTTCGCAAGCTCTTAAAGTCTACGCCGATGCCTTGCGCATGCGCCGCCGTCTGCGTGCTGAAACTGCAGCCGGGAAAGTTGCATTGAAAATGACCTTCCCTATTGTGCTTTTTATCCTTCCTGTTTTGTTCATCGTCGCCCTGGTTCCAGGTGTTCTCAGCGCCCTTCGCGACATGCGCAGCATGGGCCGGTAAGCCAGCCAGTTTTGCTGCGGTAAAATAGGAACGTTACATTCCGGCAAGTTGCGGAGTCTACTCTATAGTTCCTTTATGTGTCGTGAACTCGCCAAACTCGTTCTAACCGTATTCTGCCTGTTTCCGTTATTTAGCGAATCGCCGGAAGTCTTTTCTTTCATTCAAAAGAACTGCTCCAATTGCCATAATGCCACTATGAAATCCGGTGACGTTGACCTCAAATCACATCAAACCGCGAAGACCTTTGATGATGACCGCGGCACTTGGGAAAAGGTAGTGGAAAAACTGAAAACCGGACAGATGCCGCCGCCCGGTCTTCCTCGTCCTCCAGTTGCGGACACGGCTGCAGTTACCAAGTGGCTGGAATCTGAGTTTGCACGTCAGGATCGTTCTGTTAAGCCCGATGCGGGTCGGGTCCGCGCCCGGCGTTTGAATCGTCCGGAGTACAACAATACAATTCGCGATCTTCTAGGCCTCGATCTCCACCCCGCTGATAGTTTTCCTGCTGACACAGCAGCCTACGGTTTCGACAACATCAGCGATGCGCTAAACCTGACACCTGCTCTGCTTGAAAACTATATTGATGCCGCAGAGCAGTCCGTTCGAACTGCTTTGTTCGGCGCAGGACTTCGTAAGCCTGCCGCAGTACACTATTCTGCTCCAGTGCGGATTAACCTTACCCGGGGCGAGAACTCGCTACCCAAAGATTTGTTCCGCTACGATGAAACCGGCCTCAGCTCCGTGCACTCGGCGCACTTCATGCATCGGTTCCCAGTGGATGCGGAATACAATTTCCGGATCGTCCTGAACGGTCATCGTCCAAATCAATCGGAACCGGCGCATCCTGCACTTTTCATTGATGGCAGGATGATCAAAGAATTTGAAGTGGATGCCACGGATCTGGAAGGCCAAATTGTGGAAGTTCGCACTCGCGTCACCGCAGGGGATCACCTTCTTTCCACTACATATTTGAAGCCCTATCATGGGCTGCCACCCAGCTATAAGGGCCCCTCACCGTCCAGTCGTCCAGAGGAAGCGTTGTTCAATGTCCGGGGGATACTCACTGAAAAAGATATTGAAATAATGCGCAAGCTTGGAACAAAGGTTAAAACGGATGGCCTGGAAAAGCGCGTTGACAATCGGTTTGAGTCGCTCGATGTTGGTGGGCCGTTCAATCAGGTGGTGGCCGCTTCCCCTGCTAGTCTGAAAAAAGTTTATGTTTGCAGACACACTTCTGGTAAACACGTCGACGCCTGCGCTCGAGTGATTCTGAAAGATTTCGCTGGCAGAGCTTTCCGGCGTCCCGCTACATCTGAAGAAGTAGAACAGTTCACTAATTTTGCAATGCTTGCGAGAAAGCATGGCGATTCATTTGAAGAAGGCATTTCAACCGCTTTGCAAGCAGTGTTGGTTTCTCCTCATTTCCTTTACCGCATTGAACGTGATCCAGTGATACCCGCTGGGTCCACTTCGGCACCAGTAAGCGCATACGAGTTGGCGTCGAGGCTTTCTTACTTCTTGTGGAGTAGCACTCCGGACGTCGAA
>JAYUSZ010000162.1:0-12125 GCA_043755435.1 Bryobacterales bacterium
GGGCATAAAAAATGGCCTCCGTAACCTAGCGTATCACTACGCTCGGCGTTAGACCACAAAAAAAGGATCCTACGCAATCGCAACTTCCATGTCGCACACTCGGATCTTATTTCATCTTTAGGCCCGGCGATCGCGTTTGGTATTATGAGGCTTCGACTGCCGCCTCATGTACCTCCCCAAACGCAACGTATTTTTGTTGGGAATTGCTGGAGCCTTGGCTTGCTTAGTATTGGCACAAAGCATCCCTGAATCAACAACACGAACCAGTGGAACGTCTCTGAAGGATGCCGGTTACATAAGAGCCGAAGTGTGCGCAGAGTGTCATCAAAAGATAGCCGAGACCTACAAGCAGACCGGAATGGCGCGTTCCTTTTACCGCCCGTCGGCCACAAGCAGCATTGAAGATTTCTCCAAAAACAATCCCTTTTACCATAAGCCATCCGACAGCTATTTCACGATGATTCAACGCCAAGGTAGGTTGTATCAGCGCAGACATCAAGTGGATGCGGACGGTAAGCAAGTGAATGTGATTGAGAAACAGGTGGATTATGTTCTGGGTTCTGGAAATCATGTTCGCGCTTACGTGAATCGGACTGCGGCCAACAAGCTGATCGAAATGCCCCTTGCCTGGTATACCGAAAAAGGAGGCTACTGGGGTATGAATCCCGGCTACGATCAACCTGCTCATGATGGATTCCGCCGCGCGCTGGGTTATGAATGCATGTTCTGCCACAACGGATATCCAGAAATCCCAGCAGCGAGTCACCAGCGTTTCGCCGAGCCCGTTTACCCCACTGCCATGCCTGAAGGCATTGATTGCCAGCGATGTCACGGCCCAGGTCGCAACCATGTTCAGTTGGCGAAAACAGCTGGTGCGACGCAGGAAAAGATTAGGAGCGCTATTGTAAACCCCTCGCGTATTGGCGCACAGCGCAGCATGGAAGTATGCATGCAATGTCATCTTGAGACAACCAGCTTCCCGCTTCCAAATGCTTTGCAGAGATATGGGCGTGGTCCTTTTTCGTACAAACCAGGTGAACCATTAAGTTCATTTATGGTGGCTTTCGATCACGCTCCGAACAAAGGCCGTGACGACAAATTTGAGATTGTGAATTCTGCTTATCGGCTCCGCCGCTCTGCCTGCTTTCTCCAAAGCAAAGACAAACTAACTTGCACCACCTGCCACAATCCGCACACTGTTCCCCGCGGCACGCAAGCGGAACAGCATTACACCGCAGTATGCCGACAGTGCCATAATGCCCCGTTCGAACGATTAGTGGCATCAGCGAAACATACGTCTGATCCTAGTTGCACGGAGTGCCACATGCCCAAACGGCGCACCGAGGACGTTGTACATGTGGTCATGACCGATCACTACATTCAGCGCCGTAAACCTGTTACAGATCTGCTGGCGGAGAAGGCCGAACGCCACGAAACAGATTTAACCGCATACCGTGGACCGGTGGTTCCCTACTATCCACGTGCTCTGCCGAAAACGCCTGAGAACGATCTGGATCTTGCTGTTGCGCAGGTAATTGAAAAAAGTAATCTGGCTGTGGGCATTATGCAACTCACAGCGGCGATTGCAAAGCATGCTCCCAAGCGCGCTGAATACTATTTGGAACTGGCCGAAGCCTTGCGTAACAACGGGCAATTGGCAAAAGCTCTGCCGTTTTATGAAGACGCACTGCGCCGTAATCCGAACTCTTACATCGCACTCGAAAAACTTGGAGCCGCTCTACGCCGATCAGGCAAGCATACCGAGGCTGTTGGATTTCTACAAAGGGCCACGGCCAGTGCACCTGGAAACGCAATCACCTGGCATGAACTTGGGCTGGCTTACCGTGCCCAAGGCAAACCACAGGATGCCATCACCGCCATCCAGAAGGCAGTTACGCTTGATCCTGATTTATCTGAGGCGCACAACAACCTTGGCATCATCTGGTTCGCTGAAGGGAAACAAGTTGAAGCGGAAGCTGCTTTCCGCGAAGCTGTTCGGATTCAACCGGACTATGCTGACGCGCACGGCAACCTTGCGAATCTGCTTGCTGGAGCCGGCGAGCTTACGCGGGCGCGCAGTCAGTTCGACATTTCGCTTAGCCTGCGTCCCTACGATGCTGTCACACGCTACAACTACGCCATGCTCCTGGGGCGGATGCGCCAATTTGACGGAGCGCAGCGGGAACTGGAAGCAGCGTTGAGAGCAGATCCGGCAATGGTTGATGCGCATTTGCTATTGGGAGATCTACTGATGGCTAAGGATCAAGCAAAGGCGGCAATCCTGCACTACCACGAAGCACTTAGGATAAAGCCTCAATTAGGCAGAGCCCATCTGAGCCTAGGATCGGCACTAACAGCTGTTGGAGATGTGGCCGGAGCCATTCCGCATTTACAAAAAGCCGCTGCTGACACCGATTCTTTAGTACGCCAAACAGCGGCTCAAACACTTCGCCAGTTGGGCAGATAACGATCCATTGGTTGACCAGCACGTTTGGGCAACTTTGCTATTGTCATTTTCCACGATACGGAAAGCAAGTCATGCAGGGCATCGGGTTCGACTCTCGACAGACGAACCAGCACCAATGGATACTTTTGATAATAGTTCGTGAGGTAGAACGTCTCGGGTGCATCCGCAATAAAGTTTTGTCGCTCTTCGAACCCGCATCTTACTATTAGAGTCTCAGGTTCTGCGGATGGATGCATGGCGATTCCGGCCATGAATACACCACAAACTTTGAGGACTGGTGATCCGTCGTATTTCGTACTAAATGCAACTTTGGGCAGCGCTAATCCAACGACCTTGACGATGTCGAAAGCATTTTTGGTCATGAACGCGTGGTCACTTAGCAAACTTTCTAAATACTGGTAAGGCGGCTTCAGTTTGAAAAAGATACGGCATTTTGTCGCATCCTTTTAACTCTTCACTTGAACATTCCGACTAAAACGACAAACGCGCTGAGAACTGCACTTGACGCGGCGTCCAGTAGGACGATTGCAGAGACTGGATACCGTCCGATGTATTCGGATTTAGATTGCCTTGGACATTGAATGCATTGAATGCATCAATATTCAATCGGAACGTCACTCTTTCGGTAATGGAAAAAGACTTGTAAAGGGAAATGTTGGCGTTATGGTTGAAGGGGCCAAGTAGGGTTGTTTGCGAATAGGGACTAGCTCCAACTGGGCCAGGAGAAAATGCTGTCACCACAGATGTCCCATTCTTCAGAGGAACGGTTACGTTGTTATTGCCATAGTTCGGAGTGCCTGGAACGTTGTTAATCGGCTCAAGGTATGGCTTGTAATTCGTCGGCAGGCCGGTGACCCCGTTTCTAGCGGCATTGGCTACGGTTGGGGGAATATATCCGTTAAACCACAACCGGGCCGGACGGCAAATGCCGCTGCGGCAATCAGTAATTGGTGCACCGTCTTTATAGATTTCAACCGGGTTGGTTGCTCCAAAATTTGAGGATGCCACCGAGAAGCTTTGCGAGACAATCTGCCCGGTGAAAGCCACTTGGAAACCACCAAAGACAGCTTCCATAAAGCGGTTGGAATTAGCCATAAAACGCTTACCCTTGCCAACAGGAACATCCATGATGCCGTTGAAGTTCATGCGGTGCACGGGAATGGCCGTATCGGGGCGATAGTTCTGATAACGATTGAGAGCGCGGCTTGGTTCAAGATCGGTTCCTACGTCAAGCCCCTTGGGAAGTACGCCTGGAGCGTAGTTTGAAGCAGGATACAGAACGTTGTCACGGAAGGTGTTTCCACCTACGCGGAAAGCACGCGAGTAAACGTAGAAGGCTTGGTAGGCGATTCCCTTCTTGAAAGGACGCTGGTAGTTAATCTGCATCGCGCTATTGTTGGACCAGCCAGTCTTGAGTGAAACAACGTTGCCGCCCCAAGTGGTTTGGTCATAGGGGCGCGTAGCTGTTCCAGCTAAAGCACCGGTTGGTGGCACTGTTCCAGTGGCGAGTTCCCACACATAAGTAGAGGGCGCGTTGTTGTACTGAAAATTCTGATCGAGATTTTCTCCGTGCGTAAAGACATAACTAATGCGAAGTACTGAGTTGTCCTTGAAAGGTTGCTCAATCGTCATATTCGCTTCACGTACGCGGGCCGGCGGATACTTGGCGGCTAGCGTCATCATGCTGATGCCTGGAAGCAGCGCCGTAATGGAGTTTGTGTTCACCACGTTAGTGCTGTTAAGCCCGGCTACAACTGTCTGCGGTGAGCGCAAAAGAAAGTTAGGCAATCCATCCGGTGCCTGAGCCGCAGCAGTGTAGCTTTGAGTGTAATTGGCGGTAAACGGATAGGCTGCAGTGAGGTAGCGAACAGAATTGCGGATCGGCACAGGATAAATGTATTCTCCATAGCCGGCGCGGATCACAGTACCCAAGTTCTTGATGGGAGGAATGTAAGCAAAGCCCAATCGTGGCATGAAATTCGCCATGTTGCCATATATGCCAGCCTCTGGAAGTCCCACCTGCTGCGGAGTTGCAAACTTCACTCCTAGGTTTTTCAAATTGTCCAGAATGGCTTGCGTCGTAAACCCGTTTTGAACATAAGCGGATGGTTCCTTTGCCAGAACAATTGATTTACTCTTCAGGTCAAAAGTGACGTATTCCTGGTTCTTGATTCTGGGTGCGGGATGCATTTCCCAGCGCAACCCGGCGTTGATAGTAAGTCTCCGGCTGACACGGAAGTTGTCTTGAATATACAATCCGGCCTCACGAAGCCGCGAATGGCCGAATGGTGCGTTCTTCCTTTGGCTGTACGAACTCGCTGCTCCAAGAAAGAAATCTGCGTCCTGATAGCCGGTGTTAGGCTTGGCACCATAGTTGGCACCGGTGGTTGGATCATAGACCGCAGTGGCCTGGTTCGTGAAAAAGATCTGGTCGGGTGAACGGTCAGAGAGATAGCCAAATCGTTCATGCCGGAAGCGGCCGCCGAAGGCTAACTGGTGCTTGCCCCAGACTTTGTTCAGGTTCTCGTCAACAGTGGCCACCATTTGGCTCATGCCGTAATACCACTGGGATCCGCCATAAGGCATGATCAGGTTGTTTCCAATTTCTGGAAAGCCACCCTGGCCGAAATTGTTGGGAAGTCCCAATTGCTTTTCATAATTTGCCAGCGAAACCTCATTTCCTTGAACATACATTCTCTGCCATTGTTGGCTGATGACGGTTTCGGAAAAGAATGTCGGGGAAAAAACGTGTGAGAATCCCAAGGCTCCGCTAATCGTCTGAATGGGGATTGCCTGATACCCAGTGGCCCCGGCAGGCAGACCACCACCCGCGATATTGGCGGGGGAAGCTGACGGATAATTGCGCAATGCTTGCTGCTGCTGATCAATGTCAGTAAAGCGGAAATACATGCGGTTGTTCTGATTGAAGACATGATCCAGACGTGTGGTGATATTCGGGACCGTCTGCGTAATGGGATTTACGTCGGTAATGTTTGAGTTCACCAAAGGGTTGTCGTTGGTGTGCGGGAGCGGAGTGGCGGCATACATCGTTTTCGCTAGTGGGCTGATTCGAATGATCGGGATTTGGTTGTTGGGGAATGGAGTGCGCTGTAAGTTGCCAGCTTGGGTAGTGTTCGGATCGTAGATAATCTGCTGGATGCCGGCACCATTGATTAGTCCGCTGAAGTCTCCATTTCTCATGGCCACTGTTGGTACTCTTACCAGTTGGTCGGACGATTGTCGCAAAGAGAAGCGCTCGTAGGCGAAAAAGAAGAACGACCTGTTCTTGCCATTGTAAAGTTTGGGGATGAAGATCGGGCCACCGACTGAACCACCAAATTCATTGCGAATCAGCTTCGGCGCCGCAAAGTTGGAAGGGTTCTGGCGCGCCTTGGCAACGCCGATCGCATTGTTGCGAGCCGTTTCAAAAAAGGAACCGTGGATAGAATTGGTTCCGGACTTTGTTGTCAAAATCACGGTTGCCGGAGTTGCGAACTGCGCACTGGAGTTCATAGTTTCGAACTTCGCTTCTTCAACAGAATCAGGATCTGGAAGCGTGGCCTGGGCCGAGTTCCCGGCGCTGCCGAAGTTACGATTGGTCATCGGCGCTCCGTCCTGGGAATACTCCATGCCTTCGCCCATCAGACCGTTTGCACGAGTACCACCGGCTTCAATGCCAGGCACTGTGTTCTGCGCGAGTCCCAAAATATTGCGGCCGTTTTGTGGAAGTTGGTCGATACGGCGGGCATCCAAATGCGTGCTAACCGTGCCGCTGTCATAAGTGATCGATTGCGCTGCTTCGGTGGTTACCGTCACCGACTCGGCCACGTCGCCGACTGCCAGTTTCGGATTAATAACGGCATTCTGCTCGGTCTGGAGCGAGAACGTAGACTGGTACTTTTTCATGCCCGGCGCGGTGAAAGTTAAGGTATAGGTTCCCGAAAAAAGACCCTGAACCGAATAAAATCCAATTCCGTTCGCTGTCGTATTGTTTGCAACCCCTGTTTTCGTATTTACGACATTAACGCTGCTTCCAGGTATTGCAGCACCGGTGACGTCCTGAACCGTACCTTGGATTGACCCTGCTCCGCTTTGAGCGAGCACATTGGCCGGCTGCAACAGCAAGCCGCCCAGCAAGACCACCAAGGCCAAAGAACTATTTCTGGTCGCGACTAACCGCGTACTTGTTGTTGTAAAACTCAACATGGTCACTTCCTCGATTGGTTTGAGTGATCACAAGATCACTATTCTTTTGTTAGGGTTTTTATCGATACGACAGGGCCCTGAAATTCAACGCTTGGTGAATTATATATGAAAATTGGCTTTGGCGTTTCATAGCTTGCGCCACCATTCACCATTTGGGTTTTCCGGTGCCGGATCAAGACGCGCCTCCCATTCTCTCAGCAGCTTCTTATGCTCCGTTAAGACTGACCCGCTTGATTGTGCGAGATTCCGCGTTTCGCCGGGGTCTTTCTGCATGTCGTAAAGCTGCTCAACCGGATCATTGGCGTAGGTGACATATTTATATTGCGGAGTTCGCAGCGCGCGTCCCACGTTGTTCGGAATTTCGCTGACAATAAATCTTTGGTTATCCTGCGGTTTGCCTTCAACTAAAGCGCGCAAACTGCGGCCGCGCAGGTCGGCGGGCGGACGGATTCCTGCATAATCGCAAATCGTGGGAAACAGGTCGACGCCGCTTACCGGATGCGTTCGGTTTGTCTTCCCGGAAGGCGTCATACCCGGCCACGAAATCAGTAGGGGAACACGAACAGCTTCGTCGTAGGAAACGCTTTTGCGCACCATCTGATGATGGGCCAGCCCCTCGCCATGATCCGCCGTGAAAATAACCAGAGTGTCGCGTTCATGGCCTGTCTCGCGCAGCGCGTGTAGAATCCTGCCAACTTCCGCATCCACCATTTCCACATGACGGTAATAACTCCACATGTAATAACGCCAGTGCTGGCGGCTCCACTTTCCTTTAGCTGGTTCGCACTTTTGCCGCGTACGGCGAAGATGCTCTGGTTCGTTTTATCGAAGTCGAAATTTGCGGGCAGCGGATATAGAATCCATATTGGGCTCGGAATGCAAGGAATTGTTGCTTCCATTATCCAGCGCACCAATTCCATCCACCGTGAAGTTCTTATTATCGGAACGGCCGCCATTAATGCTGATTCCAGCGAACACACTGTGAGATGCAGTTTCACTGCTGACACTGCCATCGTCCACAACTCCGGGAAGAAGGCTGACATGGGCAAAGAAATCGCGACCCTTAAGTGCAATTTCATTCATTTGGTCACCGCTCACCAACCCGCTCTTTTCGCCGCTGGCAAGTTGCAGCGTAGGCGGGGTGTCGTTGATAGTGACGGTTTCCTTCACTTCCCCAAATTGCAGGTTCAGATTACCAAGTTCACGAATTTCGCCAGATCCCGCAAGCACATTGGCGAAAACAAATAGGCCCGTTGCATTGGACAATGCTTTAGTGGAAGCACCAGTACTTGTGTTTGTAAGAGTAAGCTCGGCCAATGGAACGGGGCTTGAACTTGGGTCCAGTAATGACCCTTTGATGGAGCCGGAAACATTTTGCCCGCGCAATTGCAACAAGAATAGAAATGCCGCAGTAGGTAGGAATGAAGTGCGCACAAAAGTCTCTAGGCGACGTAGTCATAGAATTATATAACCAATACTGCCTGGCTGACCTACTGGACATTAGGACCCCTATTGTTTCTGGAGTTTCTTGGTTACCTTTTCCACATCGCCCCAAACTCGAAGCAAGTTACCACCCCATATTTTCCTGCCATGCGCTGGCCACGACGCTTCCGCCTGTCGCCTCGATTGACAATTAACCAAGTGTTTCTGTAATAAGATTATGGAGGTAAGTTCAGCGCCATTCGCCGAGACCTGTCCAAAGTAGTTCACTAAAAACCGGGTGCTTGACTGGTAAACTGGACACTGCTGCGACCGTTCCTGGAACAATTTCTCGGTTCTGGAGTCTATCAACTAGAGGTGTAGGTAAACAGATGCGTCATACCTTTTTGACTATTCTAGGTTGTGCTTGTGTTTTCGCTCAGCCCCAAAAGGAAAATACGCGGGACCTTTTGCTGACTCAGACTGTGGACACGCGGGGTCCAACTATTCATCTTCGTAACGCTTACAACGCCGCAGCAAATGCTTGGGTTGTAGGATGTCAAAGTGACAGCATTGGGCAAGGAACTTTAAAGTGGCACTGGACCAATCAGAACCTTAGCCTGGATGGAAAGCCACTAGGACCGGGACAGGAAACCGCGTTCCGGATTTCGCCCTTTCCTACATCGATGGGGCCAGTTACAGGTAAGGGAACTTGCGACAAGTTCCGATTGATTGCCGCTGTTTTCGCGGATGGCACCGTTACCGGAGATCTGAAATGGATCACTGCGACTGTGGCCGAAGAGCGGAGGGTTCATCAGGATATCGCGAAGGCTACGGACTTGTTGAAGAAGTCGTTAGAGGACGGAACAGATCGGCTCGAGGTGATCCAACAACTAGTGGAGTGGCACAAAGCTGGGTTACGTGACGGCATGCCTCAGCAGCCTTCACCTGGTTCTACTACAGTTTATGGTTCAAGCTCAGGGGCTCCCCTCAGACCCTCTATCAGCACACTCGTTCCTGGTGCGACGCTTTGGCTGGTTCAGAAGCAAGGAAAAGACCTTCCCGAAAGCATCAAGCTTCTTGCGCAGTGGCAGGCGCGGATCGGTCCGATGGGGCGGATGCCGGAGGTTCGTGAACTCCCAGTTGGCGCAGGCAAAGCACGCATTGCAATCGCGCCAGCACTTGGTTCGGAGATGGTGGGCAAGGCGGCTCCTGAGTTTACGCTGAAGGACGTGGATGGCCATGAGGTTGCGCTGAAGGAGCTTCGGGGTAAAACTGTATTCGTTAATTTCTGGGCCACATGGTGCGAGCCCTGCAGGGCTGAAATGCCACAGATCCAGGCCTTGCACGACCAGTTCAAGGAAAAGGGGCTGGTGGTGATTGGCATAAATTACAGCGAACCAGCGGAGACAGCCAAGAAGTACTTTAGTGACGGAAAATACACTATTGGGAACTTGCTGGATGCTGACAGTGTAGTTTACGAAAAGTACGGTGGTGGAGGCATTCCGAAAGTTGTTCTTATAGACAAAGACGGGATTGTGCGCTACTTCCAACAAGGGTACAGTAGCAGGCAGGATTTCCAGGCTGAGGTTAAGAAGCTGGGGTTTTGAGCTCACTCAGATTGTCAATAGCCTCGATATTTGGCGTCGAATCGAAGCGGTGGAACAATCGAGCTAGCTGTACTTGGCTGAGCTAGCGGAAGTTCGATCCTATTTATTCTGTAGTTTCTTCGACACTTTTTCCACTTCGCCTCAAACTCGAAGCAAGTTCCCGCTCCACATTTTCCCAATCTGCACTTCAGTGTAGCCGCGCCGAACCAGTTCCAAAGTAACATTGAAGGCTTCCGCCGCACTGTTCCAACCGTCAATCCCGCCGCCGCCGTCGAAATCTGACGAAATTCCAACGTGATCAATTCCGATCAGCTTCACTGCGTAGTCGATGTGATTCACAAAGTCCTTCACATTGGCCCGCGCTCCAGGTGGAAAGTTCGCGTCAATCTCGGCCATTCGTTTTTCGAAATCCTCACGCCGATCCGCAGGCAGGGCCGCTAGAAATCCACGTGTGCGACCGGCCGCCCCACTACCCCTGGCACCTTGAACGGACGTGCTGTTGGGATCCTCCACCGGACATGCTCCAGAATCAGTCCGAGGCCCTGCCGGTGCGCCACTGCGTCCACGCGCTCCCGGCTGCATGGCCATTCCAAAATCATCGCGCAACTTCGCGAGGGCCTCAGTACGTTCTTTCGACTCAGCCTTAACGTAAGATGCAAAGCCCACCACTTGAATCACTCCGCCGCTCTTTTTCAAAGCCAGAAGTTGCTCATCATCCATGTTTCGGCTCACGTTGGCCAGCGCTCGCACTCCAGAGTGGGAGGCAATTACCGGAGCCATGGAAATTCGCATGGCTTCCATATTGGCTCCTTTTGAGGGATGTGAAAGATCAACCATGATACCCAGTCGATTCATCTCCGCGATCACTTCCCTACCCAGAGGCGAAAGTCCATTGTCATAAAGGTAGCCCTGAGTTTCTCCAGTGTTGGAATCGGCAAGTTGGCTATTGCCGTTGTGAGCTAGCGAGATGTAGCGCGCACCCTGATCGTAAAACTCCTTCACTCTTGTTAGATCGTTCCCAATGGGATATCCATTTTCCACGCCTATCACTGCGATTCGAAGATGTTTCTTGTGTAAGGCAAGGACGTCAGCAGGCGTCAACGCTAAGCCGATACTGCCGGGTGCTATTTTTCCAGTCAAGCGATGGATAGCTTCGAACTTCGCAATGGCCTGCCGGAAGGCGTCGTCAAATCCTTCTGGAGTCAGTGGGCCTTGTCCAACGTAAGCGATCATGAACGAGACGTCCATCCCGCCTTCGACCATCTTTGGTAGATTCACCTGCGTGGTAAGCCGCTTGGTGTAGTTGCAATTCGCAGTGAAGTTCGAAGGGTCTATGTCATTGTGAGTATCCAGCTTAAGGACACGACTGTGAATCAGTTTAGCCTTCGCAATCAGCGCCGCATCGGGGGACTGCTGTGCCTGACTCGTGATAGCTGTTGTGTGGACCAACAAAAAGGCAGTTGCAGCCAAACCTGCCATAATGAGCACTCGCTTGATATCTTTCAATTTATCCTCCTGTGCCGCTCAAAGCGGTGCCGCAAAATTAAGATTGGGTTTTGAAACAGCGGACCAATGAAGGTCATGTGGAAACGTGCCACGCCTATAGTAACAAAGAAAGCGTGACAAACTGGGAGGCGGAGAATCCGATGCGATTACCTTTGCTTGTTTCCGCCTGCCTGTTCTGCGAGTTGGAACCAGCGTTGGCAAAGATCCTTTTTAAAGCCGATTTCGAAACCGGCGATCTTAGCCAATGGACCACCACCGGCACTCGCAGCCAGAACGCAACACCGAGGAATATTCAGGTTGTAAGCGACATTGTACAGCAGGGAAAGTACGCTGCCAAACTCACCATCCATGCAGACGATGTGTTCAACGCTCAGCAGTTGCGCGTGCAATTGGGCGGACCCAAAGTGACGGTTGAAGAAGGCTCTGATACCTTCATGTCCTTCTATCTGTATATGGCCGAGGACCCGAAGGATCGCGACAACTTTTTTTATTGGGAGGGAACTCCGCCCCCGAAATACAACAACGTTATGACTTGGTGGCTGCAACCGAAGGATGGTGGTGGGGCGCTGATCAAGTATGGAACAGGGAACCTTGGACGCAATGGCACTGAGTGGGAAGCAGATTTCACTATCGGTAAATGGCACCGGTTGGCGATGCATATTCACTGGTCGGAAGACAAGGAAAAAGGAAACACACGCCTATGGTTGGATGGGGCGCTGGTGCTAGACAAGAAGCTGAGGACCAAGGGTGCCGAGTCCATTTACTTTTGCCAACCAGGAATACATCGCAGTCCGCACCGCCCCTCAGTGGATACCATCTACTTCGACAATTTCATATTGGCTGACACACTGGAAGAGGTCTTGAATTAGGAGCAGACTGGATTTGCATCTACTTGGTTTCTCCCTGAACTGGAACAA
>JAYUSZ010000163.1:0-4775 GCA_043755435.1 Bryobacterales bacterium
CAATTCGCGGAATTGTTGATCGAGGTGGGTGGGGCGCTTTTCGAGGATTTCGCGGATTTGAGTGTAGAGAGTTAGGGCGAAGTCTCTGGGATGCTTGCAGTGATCGAAACTGTTGTCCTTAGGGTTGAGTCTGTGGAGTAGGACGGGGACGGTGGTTGCCGCGGCTGGCAATTTGTCGAGCCCTTCGGCATGGAACTGGGGACTGAGAAGAGTCAGCGCAAAATCGCACCGTTCCAAAGCAAGGTCACGCTGCTTGACGGCGACCTCTCCCGGAAGGGCCTTCTTCCAAATCTTGATGCCGCCGGTTTTGAAGTGAGGCGCAAGGAAGCCGAGTAACTTCTCAGCATCGGCGCGGTCTTCCTCAGCATAGAGGACGCAGCACTCAATGAGGCCCAGTTTGATTGCGTCCTGCTGGAGCCGTTCTGGTCCTTCCACGTTGGGCCTGGTGAATTCTTCGACGCTTTGATTCACACGGTCCTCCCCTTCAAACCAGACCCACCTTTGATTTGCGGGCGTGCGGGTTTTGTTGTCGCCCTTTAATTCGATGGTTATGGCAGCCTTGGCCGCTGCCGCTTTCACTTCCAGCCGGAACTGCCGCAGGTTGGCTTGTGCCTTTTCCATCGGCTCACCTGGATAGAGCGACGCTAGAACTTGGGCAAGATTCGCTTGGCCTTCGTCGGATAGTTGCGCCACAATGCGATCTAGGTGGGCGGCATTCTTGCCCAGGTTGGCGCGGAGTTGCGGGAGTAGCCGGGATAGGGCGAGTTTGGTTAGCATGCGTTCTTCTTCAGCAGGGCGGTGATTTGGGTGAACAGTTCGCGGGCGAAGTCGCGGCGCAGCGGTGGGGTTCGGCATCCATCGAAAGTGCGGCTTTTGGAATCGCGGAAGAGTTGGCGGTCGGCGAGACCTTTGAGGTCCATGGAGCCGTCGAATAGAATCGGATGGAGGCCGACGGGAACCACCATGGGTTTGGCAAGCACGTCGGGCAATTCCTCAGCGGTGATGAAGTCTCTGGAGAGGAATTGCGGGGAGACCATCAGGAGCCCGAATTTGCATTTAATGAGTGCTTGTTCAATTTCTTCGCGCCACTTTTCGCCGGGGAGGATTAGGTGGTCGTTCCATTCGCCGAAGTCGTAGGCGGAGGAGGTTTGGAGTTGGGGGCGAAGGACTTCGAGGAAGCGGTTGACGTCAGGGGAGTCGGCGTGGGCGTAGGATAGGAAGAACGGGGCGGGGTGCTTCATACAGTCATGTTACACGAAATCAACGAAGTGTCAACGATATTATTTGCGTCAATGACTAGGGTGTGCGCGGCCTGCGAAATCCGGGACGGGGCTTCAATTCCAGAGGAGATTTCCTACTTGCAGAAGATGCGCAAGCGAATTGAACCCCCGTCCCGGAGTTTCGCGAATTGGACAACTGCCATTTTCGGTGAATTACTCGGATTCGCTGAGAATGCAGATATCCGGCAAGCTGCGGTACTTCTCTGCGTAATCCAGGCCATAGCCAACCACAAACTCATCTGGGATGCTGAAGCCGGCGTAAGCTGCCGTAACAGGTCGTAGGCGTCTTTCGGGTTTGTCCAAAAGTGCCGCAATTTTTATGGAGCGGGGCTTGCGTTGATCGAGCAAGTTTAGCAGATAGGTCAGCGTCACGCCGCTATCCACGATGTCCTCGACGATGATGACATGATGACCTTCAATGACGGTATCCAGATCCTTGGTTACCCGTACTTCACCCGAACTGGTCTTCCCTTTTCCGTAGCTGGAAATGCCCATGAAGTCGACGATCACTGGGCGTTTGATGGCGCGGGAAAGGTCGGCCATGAAAACATAAGCGCCTTTCAAGATGCAGATCAGGAAGACGGATTCGTTGGGGTTGGGATAATCGGCATCAATCTTCGCCCCCAGTTCGCGAATGCGGTTTTGAATCTGTTCGGCAGTGATGAGGACGGTTAACTTGTCGAGGGCCATCTATACAGTCTAATCTGCAATCAGCTTTGTGCTTGGGGGGCCAATGTGAATATGTGGAGCAGTGGCTTGTCCGGGGACCCACTTTCGAAACGCAAAGTAGGAAATTTTCATCGATTCCAGATAGTGACGAAGCCACACGCCTTCGTCTTGATCGGGCTTCAAGGCCACATCCACGCGGCCCCGATGATCCATACCCAGAGCCCTGTGGACAGCTGTTTCGCCGCGAGCGCTGATGGGCATTGGCTTGGAAAATTTCTTTTCAAATGCCAGCATCACCTTCTTCAGTTCGCCTGGACCGAACATCATATTACCAACGAACTTTTCAAAAACAGGCTTGGGACCATTTTGTTCCGGCACTTCATCCGACGCTTGATGGGCGGCGGCTTCTTGTTCGGCACGGACTAGGGAGACTAGTTCTTCAACAAGGGACGCTCGGGACTTGGCCACTGCGGCGGTTCGTTGTGCGCGGGCTAGACCTTCGGCGAAAGGTTCCAGGGAATTTTTCGGCCGCATGCCTAATTCCACCATCTTTGCCGCTTCGTCTAAACGGCTTTTTTCGCGCTGCTCGAACTTTCCAGACACAGCTACCATTTCTGAAGCCTGAGCCTCGGTGAGGTCTTCCACTTTAACTTCCCCGTAGAGAAGTTTGTCCAAAATCACTGCCTCTTTGGCTTCTTGCAGGCGATCTTCTGCTTCTTTCAATTTCTTGGCGGGGACTGCACCGGCGGCAAGTAATTGACGGACGCGCTCCACTTCTTCAGCCGCGGCGCGCACGGTTGCCGGGTCTTGGGGAAACGCCAAACAGCTTGCAGCAAGAAGTATGAATATTAGACAACAACGCATGTTTCTACTAATAGTTTGCCTCAACTGTAGTACGATACCGGTTGTAGGAGGATTTGACCCCATAGCCGTAAAGAAAGCAGTCACAAAGAAAGCGGTGACAAAAACCGCAGCTAAGAAAGCACCCGCCAAAAGGGCTACGGCCACGAAAAAAATCGTTGCCGCAGAGCCAGAAGTGGAAACCACAACCGAGGCCGAACCTGCCTGGGTAGAAGTGGTGAAAGCAATACAAGAAAAAAAAGGAATGAACACGCGCGTATTGGATTTGCGCGATGTTACTTCGTTTACTGATTACTTCATCATCACGCAAGGGACCAATTTTCGCCAGAACATGGCCATTGTGGATGGAGTGGAAGGGCACTTAAAAAAGGAAGTTGGAGACCGCCCATCCAGCATTGAAGGCTACACCGGCGGTGATTGGATTCTTATGGATTACGGCGATTACATTGTGCATGTTTTCTCCGCCGAAAAGCGCGCCTACTATGATTTGGAACGCCTGTACCGCAACGCCAAGACAATTGAAATTCCAGACGAACCTTTGTCGTCCTGAGCTAAATCAACGTCCCGCCAGCGGCGCGAAATTCTTTAAGAAACGCGTCGCACTTGGGTGGGTCAAGGTGCTGCACGGCATCGCGAACAATTTCAACTGGCTTACCCAGCTGTAACAATCCCTTTACAGCGTTCATAACGCAAATTTCCAAAACCACGCCGTAGACTATGAATTTGTCGGCTTGTAATTCGCGAAGGATTCCGGGCAAGTTCAAATTGGTGAAGCAATCAACAGTTTGCTTTTCCAGCAGCAATTGGCGCACGTCGCGCAATTCCAAGGTGGCGGGGACATTCGGCACAATTACCGCTCCATCAAGTAGCGTCGATGCCACCTTACGCTGCCCCAGGCAGCCTTTCACGCAATGATGAGGCCACAACTGGAACTCGGGGTCATCTTCGGCATGGGCGTCCATTGTGGAGATCACCAGGGAACCCACTGCAGCGGCCTTTTGATTCAACCTTGAAATATTGCCGATGATGCTTTCGGCACCGGGTACATACAGCGCTCCGCTTGGAAGCATAAAATCCAACTGCGTGTCCACGTCAAAATAAACCGTCTTCACTTCCCAACTCCAGCAATCCGATTGCGCACTTGTTTTTCGACATCCAACAGTTGCGCACTATACTTCACTTTCCAGGCGTCTTCGTGCCCATACAAACTGCGGCAAACGCGAGGTAATTTTTTTAAGGCGTTGGCGGCGTAGGTACGCGTGGCGGCAAGATCCGGCAAGGGCTCAGCCAATTTGCCGTTCAAAATAACGGGCCGCAGCAAGGCTTCGGCTTCGCCTGAAGGGCATTCCCATTCACAGGCCACTTCGTCATGATCGGCATAACGGAAAATTTGTTTCGCACCAGGCATGCTGCGTTTTTCTAAACTAAATTTCGCTGTAAATCGCTTCACCCCATTTTCGTCCAGCTCTACTAGCTTGTAGACAGCGCCAAGGCTGGGGCAATCAATGGAAGTTGCCAGGTCGGTACCAACGCCGTAAACGTCAATGGGCGCGCCTGCGGCCACCATTTCGATGATGCGGTATTCATTCAAATCACCGGTGGCCATAATCTTCGCTTCGGTGAAGCCGGCCTGATCCAGAATCACGCGAACCTTTCGGGCCAACTCCAGCAGATTGCCACTATCAAGGCGAACGCCCCACATTGGCTTTCCCAATCCAGCGGCTGTGCGTGCGCCTTCCAGCGTGTCGTAGCTGTCGATCAAATACACCGTTGCATCGCCCAGCAATTGTTGTAGCTGTTCGAACGCGGTGGTTTCTGATTGAAAGGACATTACCCAGCTATGGGCGGCAGTGCCGAACACAGGCACTCCATAACGAAATCCGGTTTCCACATTACTGGTTCCCACGCATCCGCCGATATAAGCGGCGCGGCCAGCCAGAACGCCGGCGTCAGGGGAGTGGGCAC
>JAYUSZ010000164.1:0-4762 GCA_043755435.1 Bryobacterales bacterium
AGCTTTTCGGACATCGGCACCGGCCGCTGGCACACAATTCTGGTATTCCGTTTGGAGTGGTAATTTCAATTTACTTCTTACAGAGCGGCTAGAAAAACCAAGCGGTGTTGTTGTGCCGATCAAAAGACAACGTTCAGTCCGAGTTGAACCTGTCGCGCAGTGCCTTGCGGTGCTTGTCACTTAGCCGACCTATACAGATTAATGAAATCTTGATCGATTGGGCCTTCCGCCCCGCAGGAGTAATCAATCAGTTGCCGCCAGCGATCCAAGAAAGGGCCTAGGTGATTTTTTCCAACTGGCGGCGCAAAGGAGTTTCTACATTCCAAGGGTGGCAAGGCGGACGCGCCCCATGCTTGCTTATAGTCGCCTAAGGTCAGTGAAGTGAAGCGTGCGAGTGCCGCCAGTAAAAGATCTGTAACGGTCAGCGATGGCCGTCCCTACGGCGACCCGTGAGCCTGACCAATTTGCTCCTTCAGAGAACCTCGTGAAGTCTCTATCTGGCCGGAGCGCGACGCTTCGAGCAACGGATCAAAAGGTGATCCGCGCCGCCACGGTAATCTTCCGCTGCTCACTCCAAATTGTGCCGTTCACTGTCCCGAACAGCGTATTCGTCGGTGCCGTGTTCGGCCCGCTGAAGTGCGCATGATTCAAAGCATCCACTGCTTCAGCCCGCAACTGCAGCTTCCACCGCTCTGCGATTGAGAATGTCTTGTAGAGCGAGATATCCCAGTTGTTCCACCCGTCCGCACGAATGCCAGTGAACCGCAGCGGGAATGTTCGCAGGTTGCTTTCCAACTGGCGGCCTGGGTCGCGTTCGAAACCAGTCGGGTTGAACCAGCGCGCCACCGTCCGATCAGCGTAAGGGATTACAATGTCCTGAAGGTTGCCCCGGAAAATGACATTGCCGAAGTTGATCGGCGCGCCACTCTGCCATTGATAAATCGCGTTGATGCTCCAGCCGCCAGCTACTGCGTCCAGCCAACGCGAATTGCCATTTGCCCAGGCCCGGCCCTTGCCAAAGGGAAGCTCCCACATGCCATTCAGCGCAATGTGATGGGGCCTGTCCTGCGGCGAAATCACGTGGTGCGGATGCAGATCCTGCGCGTTCAGCCGCTCCACAGCCTCCATGAACTTCGACCACGTCCAGTGTCCACCCACCGAGAAGCCTCGGGAGAAGCGGCGGTCCAAGCGAACCGTGCCGGCGTGATACCAGGAAAAACCGTCGTTGATCGTCATGCTCAGGCCATTGAAATGCGGATAAGGACGCAACAGTGAGGCGCGAGTTACGAACTGATTATTGAAGAACGCTGGACTTTGGCCAAACTGCGGAATCCCGCGAAATGGATTCACCACATTCGCACTCAGGAAGTTCACGGTGTTTACGTCGCGCTCCGGGCTGCGGCTCAGGTATTGCGCGGGCGTCAGGTTGTAGTCGTACGCCACACCAAGCCCGGTCCCTCGATTGCCGATATACCCAAACTCCAACACCAGATTGCGAGCTAGTTGCCGCTGAACATTCAAGCTCCAGCGCTGCATGTATGCGTTCCGGCGCTGCGGATAGAACGACGACAGAGCCAGCCCAAGATTCGTCGCAAGGCCAGCCGAGGAACGCTGCGCGGCGATGAAACCATCTGGATACGGATTGGCTAAAGTCGCCCTGAACGTCTGGCCATTGTCCACTGAAGGGTTCATGTTCGTCCGCTGGCTGAATCCCACTTGAGTTGAATCGGCGCGATCAGCCCCCAGCGGCTCGAAGAAGATCCCGTAACCGCCACGCACAACAGTCATCGCATTCAACTGATAAGCCAGGCCGAATCTTGGCGAAAAGTTATTCCGGTCGGGATCCCACAATCCGCGCGGCTGGCCGCCGACGCCGGCAAACAGCAGTCCGCCTCGAAGATTGAAGTTGGCCGGTGCGATTTCGGGAATCGGGTTCTGCGCATAAGCAGCGCGCGCGGCAGCATTGGCCGGGTTGGCCGTTGTAAAGTCAATGCCCCGGTTGGCGCGATTGAACCGCTCCGTAATGCCCTGTTCCAGTTCGTAGCGCAGCCCGATATTGACGGTAAGTTTGCGAGTCGCTTTCCAATCGTCGTGGACAAAGAAGCCAGCATAGCCGGACTTTTCGGCGATGGAATCCTGAACGTCCAAAAATCCGCTGGTCGGCAGACCAAATAGAAATGAGGCCATGCCTTGCCCAATCGGCGCCACCGGTGAGTTGTCCAGTGGTCCGCGCGTCCATGCGTTCGCAAAGGAGTATTGGCCCGAGTAGTTCCCGTAGTTGAAGGAATTGTCCAGAACCGTTCGATACTCTCCTCCATACCGTAGGGTGTGGTTGCCTTTGGTCTGCGAAAGAGTTCCGCTCACAATCTGTGCAGTGAAGCCGCTCTTGCTCGGCAGGTTCGTTCCGATGGTCACCATCCCGCCGATGTCGATTTCGGGCAGCGCCGTCAGCTTCCTGTCCAAGCGATTGGCGAAAGACGAAGGCAGACCCAGGCTCGTCAGATCCAGGCCCTGTGTTGGCCCATTGCCCGAGTTGGCTTGCCGCGTCACGCCATAGCGGAAGTTGGCTACCGTCGACGGGTTCAGCGTCCAGACATAGTCGAAAGCCAGCGAGTTGTAGCGGCCGCGGGAGATACCGCCAATCGCGTCGTTGTTCAGCGCCCGGTCCTGGTCGGCATCGGTAAGGCTGGTGCTGTAAGACACGTAGAAACGGTGGCGATCGTTGATCACCTGATCGGCGCGCAACAGGTGGCTCTTATAGTCGATCTTCGCCGGTGTAGCAGTGACAAAATTGTTGCGGAAGTCGGCCGAGCCCGGAGTATTGGGCAGCGGGTAGTAAGGAAGCACCCGCGTTGCAATCGGGCTGATCCGACTCGTGGGCACGATATTGCCCGGCAGTGGCGTCCGTTGAAAGCGCCCGCCGGCTGCAGGCACGACGGAGGCTGGATCGTAGATCTGATAACTCGCCCCAAGCCCAAGCAGTCTGGAAAAATCTCCACGCCGCTGCTCTTCGGTCGGCACAGTCGTGTTTGTCTGGTTGTTGAAGTTGCGCTCCATCAACTCATTGCCGTAACTGAAAAACGTGCGGTTGCGCCCATTGTAGATCTTTGGAATAACAACGGGGCCGCCCACCTGCACCCGATAGCGATTGGTGCGGGAAGCCGGCCACAGCCGCGAGCGTTTCGCCTCAAACGTTTCGCCCGGCCGGTCCGTCGCCGTGTTGTATAAGTTACTGTTGATGAAGAACGGATGCGTCATCAGCGGACGGCTCAAGTGAGATCCCCACAGCGTGCCGTGGAAGGCGTTCGAGCCCGACTTCAATACCATGTTCACGTTCGCCCCGGCGAAACGCCCAAGTGCAGCATCATATGCCGCGGTTTGAACCCGGAACTCCTGAATCATTTCCGGCGGCGGCTGAAACGCTATCACCCCGTCCCCGCCCATATTGGGAATGCCGTCCAAGGTGAACTCGCTGGACCTTGTACGTGTCCCTGCCACAGCTACATCCGATACTGAGCCCCGCGCCTGCGGCAGCCAACCATGCATCGGTGCATTCGTCGAAACCGCGCCCGGCGAAAGCTGCATAAGGTAATTTACGCCCCGGCCCGCAAGCGGCATCTCGCTGATCATCCGGTTGTCCACCACCTGCCCCAAGCTCGCCGTACCAGTTTCGAGAATCGGTGCCTCCCCTGTGACCGAAACGCTATCGGTTACGGCGCCGAGTTCCAACTGGATGTTCAACTCAACAATATCGCCTACCCGAAGCGCCAGACCCGAACGCGTGTGTTTCTTGAAGCCATCGAACTCGACGCTTAGAACGTACGAGCCTGGCAACTGATTAAGGAAATCGTAAACACCTTCGTGATTGGTAACGGTTGCGGCGTGTGCGTTCGTCTCGGCCTGCTTGATCTGGACTTTTGCGCCGGTGACCGCCGCACCTGTTTGGTCAATCACTCGGCCCGTGAAGCGGCCGTAAGAGTTCTGACCGTTCACCGAAATCGGAAAGGCGGCAAGAACCAGAAACAGGAACTTCGCAAAATGAAAACGCGCGGCACCAGACCCATTGAATGGGTTAAAGCAACTAACTGTCATCATGACTCCTGTTCACTACTTTGCTTCAGATTATCACTACTTTGCTTCAGACTGCCTTAAAAGATTACCTTAAGTCCCAGCTGAATCTGTCGCGCCGTACTGGCGGTGCTGGTCACTTGCCCAAACTGCAGGTTAGTAACTGTTGACCCCGGAACCCCAAATGTCGGGTGATTCAACGTGTTGAATGACTCCGCTCGGAACTGAATCTTCAGGCGCTCCGTGATTTTGTCCTCGCGGAACAGTGAGACGTCGAAGTTGGAAAGCGAATCCGAACGCAGGATGTTGCGGCCCGCCGTGCCATAAGTGAACGCAGGCGGTGCAGCGAAAGCAGCTTTGTTGAACCAGGCCTCCGGCGTCGGCTTGGCCAGGCGCCAGTCGCCGACAACGTTAGGCCGCGCGCGGTTCGGATTATTCACAGCACCGATGTTGGCTATGTCCAGGTTCATCTGCGGCGTGAACACTTGACCGCTGCGAATGGTGACAATTCCGTTCAACTGCCAGTTGCCCAGAACTCGCGAGGCGATTCCGCTCGATAGCCATGGTTTGCCCCGGCCGAATGGGAGCCCGTATACCAACGCCGTCGAGAATAGTTGCGGTACATCGAACCCTGAAACCGAGCGCGAGCTGTTCGGATCGTAAGGATTCTGCAGCGACAGATTCTCGCTGAACT
>JAYUSZ010000165.1:0-12090 GCA_043755435.1 Bryobacterales bacterium
AAACCGCAAACCACAGGGCAAATGCAAGCGCGCCTGATCAGGGCTGCTCCACCTACGCCGTATGGCTCAGGGTTACTGGCTAATCATACCGGGTACGACAATGTGGAGCGCGGTGGGTATTCGCTGACGCACATTAACTTCACCTATGAAACGCTGAAGTTTATTCAGGAGCGCGGCGGGCTGGTGGATGGTTTTGGTTTTCAAAGTCACTTCGGCGGCAATCTGACTTCGCTTGATAGGGTGTACGAAATTTTTGAGCAATTCGCCAAGGAAGTGAGTTTTATTCAGGTCACTGAGTTTGACGTTAACTCCAAGGATGAGGAAGTGCAGGCGATGTATACGCGGGATTTCTTGACGCAGGCCTTTAGCCATCCGAAGATGAACGGGTTCACGTTGTGGGGATTCTGGGCGGGTCGCCATTGGCTGCCGGATGCGGCAATGTTCACGCAGGATTGGCGTGCGAAGAAGAATCTGGAAGCATGGCGCGACTTGGTATTCCGCGAATGGTGGACCGATGTGGAAGGTTTGACGGGCGAGGATGGAGTGTTCCGGACACGCGGCTTTTTGGGAAGCTACGCAATTGAATCGGGGGATTTGAGTAAGGAAGTGATTCTTGAAGCGAACAAGAGCAATGGCGTGGAGTTGCAGGTTCAGTAGCTATAGAATTCTACCCTTTCATGGTATACTTCTACCATGGCGTTGAATATTAAGAACGAGAAGGTTCATGCTATTGCCACGCAACTTGCTGAATTAACAGGAGAAACTCTAACTGGAGCGATTCTTGTTGCACTCGAAACACGGCTGCAAAATGAGCTGAAAAAGCGGGGCAAGCCAAAAGCGGAGCAGATTCTGGAATTCGCTTCCCGATTTGCCCCCGGCGTTGATGTGACTTTGAAGTCTACAGATCATGCCAGTTTCCTTTACGGTGAGGACGGCCTCCCGCATTGATTCTGGACACATCAGCATTGCTTGCCATTCTTCTGAAGGAACCGGAAGCGGCCGGATTCGCCGCATCCATTGAGCAATCGGCTGACGGAGTGCGCATGTCGGCGGCCAGTTATTTTGAAGCGTCTATCATCATTGACCGGTACGGCGATGCTGTTCGTCGTGCGATGCTGGACACTTTCTTAGAGCAGTTTGAAATTGTGATCGAGCCGGTGACTGTGGAACAAGCCAAGGTGGCCCGCCAGGCTTTTCGTGAATTTGGGAAGGGGAATCATCCGGCTGGACTGAACTATGGGGATTGTTTCACTTATGCGTTGGCTAGGACGCGGCGGGAGCATATTTTGTTCAAGGGGAATGATTTTTCGCGGACTGATTTAATCCCTGCGTAACGATGCGGCTATTGAGATGTTCCGCTGGGGCGGACATTCCTGCCCACAACGCCAGTTGCGGCATCACCCAAATCTGCACGAGCCTGCACAGCCAGTGCTTGGAGACGCCTTACAACCTGGGGATTTGTCGCTGCAACGTTCCGGCTTTCTCCGATGTCGGTTTCCAGATCGTAGAGCAGCGGCATTGGCTCGTTGAAATTGGGGCGGTCGACGTGCAACTTCCAGCGGCCTTGGCGAACCGCTTGTAGGCGGTCGTCCACATAGTAGAACAAAGTATCACGCGGTGATTTGCCTTTTGCCTGGCCGAGTACGGGCCAAACATTTACGCCATCGATCTTGCGATCGGCTGGTGGCTTTGTTCCGGCTAGATTTGCAAACGTCGGCAGAATATCCATTACAGAAGCCATGCCTTCTGCTTTGCTTCCGGCGGGAATTTTCCCAGGCCAGCGGGCGATAAATGGAATGCGAACACCACCTTCCCATGTTGAGTTTTTCCGCCCTCGCAGAGGTCCTGCCGAGCCGTTATTTGCGTTCGACTGTTGCGCTGGTCCATTGTCAGACGTGAACACAACCAGCGTGTTTTCTTCAAGACCCAATTCTTTCAGCGCGTCCAAAATGCGTCCGACGTTCCAATCCAATTCCTCCACTGCATCGCCGAATAAACCGTGTTTCGATTTGCCTCGGAATGCCTCAGAAGCTGCCAGCGGCAGATGCGGCATGTTGTGGGGCAGGTACAAAAAGAACGGTTTGCTGCGATACTCGCGTAATAATCGGATGGTTTCGTCGGTGTAGCGCTGCGTGAGTAAAGCCTGATCGGGATTTTGCTCAATCACTTCTTCATTTCGCATTAAGGGGAGGGGCGGAGCTTTGAATTCAGGGGTCCTATATTGCACGTCGCCCATATCGTTGCTGTAGGGTGTGCCGAAGTGATAGTCGAACCCATGTTTACGCGGAAGGAATTCCGGTTTATGGCCCAGGTGCCATTTGCCGACGATTGCTGTGGCATAGCCGCGTCTCTTCAGAATTTCGGGCAGTGTTATTTCACTGCTACTGATGCCTGTTTTTGAATAAGGGAACAGGACGCGGTGCCCCAAGCCTACCCGCGTTGGATAGCAGCCAGTCATCAGCGCGGAACGGTATGGAGTGCAAACCGCAGTGGCGTAGAAGCTGGTGAGCCGAATTCCGTTGGCAGCCATTCGATCCAGATTTGGAGTACGGATGTTGGGGGAGCCATAACAGCCAAGGTCGCCGTAGCCCAGGTCGTCGGCCAAAATGTAGAGGAAGTTGGGGAGCGGTTTGTTGGGTTGGGCTGCGTTTGCGAGGGTTCCAGCGATTGAGCTGACGAAAGTGCGTCTTGTAATCTGCCTCATATTGTTACAATTCAGGATAATCAAAAACTACAGAGTTCTACTCAGTTTATTTTGTGCGTTTGCCATTGTGCTGGCTGCCTGGGATCACCGGTTCGCCATGAATTCTGATGGAATTTCTTACCTGGACATGGCGGATGCCGCGTCGCACGGTAACCCAGCCGCGCTGCTGCATCCATACTGGTCTCCACTTTATCCGGCCTTGCTTGCTGTTGCATTAAAACTTTTTGAGCCGAGTGCGGCCTCTGAGGTTTTGGTGGTGCATTTTGTGAATTGTTGTGTTGGGTTGTTGGCACTTGCCAGCTTCGCGTTCTTTGAATCGCGGTGGTCGAAAATGCGAGATGGTGGAATGGCTGGCACCATTTTTGCTTACTCGGTCTTTCTGTGGGGAACTGCGACGATGATTGGCTTGGAGTTGGTTAGTCCCGACTTATGCACTGCTACTTTGATTTACCTGGCTGCTGGCGTGTGTTGTCAATTGTCGGGCGGCAAGACTGGCGTTTTGCTTGGGGTGGCGTTGAGTCTGGCTTATCTGACTAAGTCTGCGATGCTGCCGTTGGGTGTTGTGCTGCTTGTGCTGCTTGGTATTTCCAGGGAACGACGGAAACAGGTTGCGGTTGCCGCGTTGGTTTTTCTGGGCTTGTCCGCGGTATTCATTGCGGCATTGAGTCTTCAGCAAAATCGGTTCACTATCGGTGATTCGGGTCGTCTGAATTATGCGTGGATGGTGCAGCGCGATATTCCGGTGTTTGTGGGTTGGACTGGCTCGCCGGTGCATGCTCCCCGCGTTTCGGCCAACACGCCGGAGCTGCTGGAATTCAAGGATACAATTCCGGGAACTTATCCGCTTTGGGCGAACCCTGCTTACTTTCACGAGGGGCTGGAACTTCGCTTTGACGTTTGGAAACAAACTGAGGCGCTGGTGCTTAACGCAAAGGCATTGGTGCTGAACCAAGGCAAGTCCGGGTTTGTGCTGCTAATTGGCCTGGTGTTGCTAGCAACGCAGCGAAGATTCAGGGTTTCCAGCGTGGAACCGTGGATGATTCTTTGGTCTGTCGCTGCGTGCGCCATGTACTGCCTGGTGACTTTTCAGCCGCGCTATGTTGGCCCGTTTCTGGTGCTTTTCTGGATTGCTGCTTATGAGGCAACAAACAGTCCCAGCAAGCGAACGGTGCTCTCCGTTGTTGCCGCATGTCTGTTTCTTATGCAATTGATCCCAGTGGGTGGAGCATTGAAGCATGCATTGGATGCGCCGAAAGTGCCCGTCCAATTGGAGGTGGCTCAGGAGCTGACCCGCATGGGCCTGCAACCTGGAGACGAAATCGCAACCATTGGCTATCCTTTTTCGGTCTATTACGCTCGATTGGCAAAGTTGAAAGTTGTGGCCAACATCAAGGGCTCGTCGGAACCCAGTGAAGCGGTGAAAATGGAATTGCGCAGGATTGGAGTAAAGGCAATTGTTAGTCCGGAATTGAGAAGCGGGTGGACTAACATGGGTGCAACTAGCTATTGTGTGAAGTTACTTTACCACTCAGAATAAGGGGTGCCTTCAAGACTCTGTTTTTCCGAACCGCTGCGTACATCAAAAATTCCTGGCTCAGTGGCTGAGGCGCTGCCACCGGAATCTTCCATGATGATTTTCCAACTGTTGTCCTGCCCTGTGATAGGATCCATTGGGACACGGCGCAAGTAACCTTCCTTCACTAGGTCTTCCAACGTTTGCGGACCCTTCTGCTTATCGTAGGTATACTCATCGATGACGTTGCGCATAGTGAATAGATTGCTGCGCAAAACACTTTCTTTGCCGCGGAGAATCGACTTCTGGTACATGGGAACGGCGATCGAAATGATCACGGTGATAATTCCCATCACCACCATCAACTCGACTAATGTGAAGCCAAGTTCGCGTCGGGTTATGCGTCGTGAATTTTGATTACCATTCTGCATATGCTGTACCATCCGCTGCTTTCTCTGTTGATTTGGTGTAGACAGAGAATACGTGTTTACCGGCACCACCGCCGCCGGGCGATTTTGGATCGTCCTGCATGCTTCGAATACCCCAATCCGTTGACTTCGTAAATGGGTCTCGTGGAATCTTGCGCAGGAACTTCATTTTCTTATCACCAGTAGCCAGCTTCACGCCTTCCACCAGGACTTCCAAGTTCTCCGGATAACCTTCCGTATCGGCCTTGATCTGCCCAAATTCTCCACGGTCGGCGGCGTCCTTGTACTTATCAATTGCCGTGTGAATTTCCCGCAAGGCGTAGCGGAGTTCACGCTCGCGGTCGCGTCGAACTCTGCCTCTCGCCAGTGGCACGGCCATGGCGCTGAGTAGCATCATGATGGTGAAGGCGACAATGATCTCCACCAGAGTGAACCCGGCTTGTTGTCTGCGCCGCTTTTTCACCATATCTCCACCCTCACCTTATCTCAACATCAAGTGACGGAGAGTTCGCTGGAACCGGCTGCTGTTCCGATGTTTTCAGCGCGGGATCGAGGACCGACACTCGGGCATTGCCAGGGGTTAGCGTCATGAACGTCAAACCAAGAATGGCTCCCGCGCCATTCAATCCTTTTACGCCGGCAGGTCGGGCAAGCGTAATGGTTGCCTCACCATCATCATTCCGAACGTTCTCACTGAAGTTTACCTGCTGGCCGTCACTGCCAAGGAATGCACCTGGAGTTACTGCCTGTAACTTCAATTTCTTAGGATCATACTTGATCTTCATTGGAACACCGGCCAAATCGTTAGCTCCATCCACGTGAAGACTGACCACTATTGGCGAACCGGCTTTAGTAACAACTCCGGTTGGCTGGAAGGACAAACGGACCGGTGCGGCTGGCGGCTTCTGCTTTGGCGCATCTGGAATAGTGGGGCCAGTGCCGGAATCAACCGGTGTGGTTGTTACTGGAGCCAACGGAGCAGTGCCTGTATCTTTCTTCGGCGTCTGTTGAACGCGCAAGACCTGATCGAAGCCTGACGCTACACCGCGCAGGTTGGAAGCTGTAATGTCTGAGGAACGGAGGATGTGTGGAACCAAGGCAATGATCAGTTCGCTTTGTGACTTTTCGACGGATTCGCTGGAGAAGAACCGGCCAAAGAAAGGGAGGTTCATCAAACCGGGAACACCGCTTAGAGTCTTGCTGTCCTGGTATTGCACCAATCCGCCAATAATGCTCATTTCGCCAACTCGAACGCGAAGATCGTCAATCACTTTGCGCTGGCCAATAACCGGCTGTTTGATACCGCCGATATCGATGCGTTCTTTCACATTGGAAATTTCAATTTCCACGTGCATGTACACTTCATCTTCGGCTACAACGCGCGGAGTAATGTCGACGTTCACGCCTACTTCAATTGTCTGGAACTGCGTGTTCACCAGTGGACTAACGCCCACCGAACCGATACCTGCCTGAAAGCTACCGCTGGCAGTGGGGACTTTGTCACCAACACGCAACGAACCCTTCATGCCATCGGCCATGCGGATTTGCGGGCTCTGCTTCACTTGGGTGCTGCGGTCACTCATCACCGCTGCAAGAAGAAAACTGGGGATAGAAACGGAAAAATCTTTTTGAGTCAGGTTCTTGATTTTAGGAAGCGTGATGGCACTGCTAGTGCTTGCTCCTGCAGCGGGAGTTCCACTTACTCCCGCAAGTGTCGGGATGATAGTTCCGCGCAGGCCAGGATCCGTGCCGTTGGCTAAGGTGGAGACTAGCTCGCGAGTTCGACCGGTAGCCGTTTCCATCACAATCACATCAATCACGACTTCCGCTTTCGGTTTGTCTAAATCAGCCAGAAGCTTTTCCACTAACAACATTTGATCCACCGTACCGCGTACCACAATGGCGTTCTGGGGATTGTAGGTGAACATGCGGCGAACTTCCAGGGCTGAGCGAACCGTGGTTACAGCTTCCTGCAATTCCTGAATGGAATTGACATTATTTAAGTAAAAAACGCGGACAACGTTTTCCTCATGGTCACGCCGCTTGGCAATATTATCGTTTGTAACAAAAATGGCGTTGGAAGAAAGCGGCTTCCAGTAGGATTTCGTCATCACACTTAAATACTCAAGCGCTTCCTCCAGCGTGGTGTTGGCCAAATCCACACTATGGTTGCGCGTTGTTCCCTGCTGATATTCAGGATCGAAAATAACATTAATACCAGCCAGCTTCCCCACCGTTTCAAACATCACCCGCACGGTCTGATTGTTCATCTTCAGCGAACGGATTTCCCGGTTGAGGGGTTTCAGCTCAGGAACAGGCATCAACGATGCGATGCGCTCTTCAGAATCCTTCCGGCCACGCTGGGATGGGGTCAATCCACGGTTGTAAGTACTTGGTTTCCCAGCCTTTACGCTTTCTTCTTCAATCATCGCCCGGGTGCGCCGCACTTCTTGAATGGCGATGCTGGAGGAAGGATCCAGTACAATGGCCTTTGAAAATGCCACCAGCGCATCCTCCAGGTTGCCAGCCTCACGCAGCTTTTGCCCGTTCTTCACATATATCAGGGAAGCCTCAAAACGCGCACGCCGCGCGGCCAGTTGATAGGAGACATCCCCTAAATCGTCTTTAAGGGCTTGTTCGAAGAGTTCTAAGGCTTTTTCATAGTTCCCTTGGGCTTCCACCTTACGGCCTTCGTTCAGAAGTTTATCCCCTTTACGGGTTTTCGCTTCCAGGGGCATAGTTGGGACCACCAGGGTCACAACCAGCCAGATACTGCATAACTGCTTGAAAATGCTAACTTTCATTGAAATGTTCCGGGTCATTTTGAAGTCCGTGATTCGTTTTCTTGGGGTTTAAGGCACGGGCTTTTCATCAGTTCCACATAAGCTATTGACGCAATTCGGTTTCAGGCCGTTGAGGACAAAATTTTGGCTGAGGTTGCGCAACGGTCCTAAGTAGCTATCGGCAGCTTGTTTACCTCTTCAATAGGACGTTCTGCAGGGTTCGGATTTGTATTCGTCCAAATCTGTTGCCTAAACCGCTCCCCCTTCGACATAATGTGGTGGTCATGAAAAAGCTACTCTCGCATTTCACCCTTTTCACCGTCGCACTGGCGACACCTGCTTGGCTTCAGGCTTAAGCGACTTCACAAATCTTCGGCGGCGCAAAGGTCGAAGAGATCTACCGCATGGTTTTGGATCGCGATGCATTGGTGCTGGAGTCTATCCAGGAAGCAATCCGCGACAAGAATATCCAGGAAGGCCACGTCACGGTCACTGCCGGCTCGCTGCAGCAGTGCACTTTTCATTACGTCGCATCCATTGCCACCAAGCCTAAGGACATTTTCAAAACCGTCACAGGTCCTTATGAAATTTTAAATATGGGTGGCATCATTGCTAACGGCGAACCGCATATCCACATGACCATCGCCCGCCAAGGCCGCGCAGCCATTGGGGGACATCTAGAAAAAGGCTGTAAAATTCTGTATCTGGGAGAAGTGACCATCGTCAAGTACGCAGCCTCTCCACTGGCGCGAAAGCCCAATGGAAATGGCGTCGGAATATTAGGCGAAAAGTGATCACCAGGACCGTTATTCCCCCGAAGAGGGACGATATTTTGCTTGTTTTTGTTGCGAAGATTGTGGGGTGGCTCTTCAAAGCAAAGGCGCTAAGAATCGGTTCGTGGACATCCCCGCCCCGCCCTAGCGGGGAGGCCTGGAAGCAGTCAGGTCTTGCCTTGGGCTGCCACCAACATGGTGTTCATGCAGCCCAGGTAGGCCAGCTAAAAATCATCTACAGGGGTACAATCGGAGTGGAGGCCAAACTCAGTGAAACTTGAAGTTGAAATCAACGTTCCAGGAGAGTCCGTGGATAAAGTTGAACTGGAACAGCGCGTGCGCAGGGAGACGATATTGAGTCTACTGGCGGATCGCAAGTTGGGATTGGCGCAGGCCGCCAACGAGTTGGGGCTAAGCCGGTCCGCAGTGGCAACTTTGCTCAGCGAGCGAGGCAATTTGATTTCCATGGACGATGCGCGAACCAACGACCATGCTGAAACTCCTCAAACATGGACGCATCGTAGCGTGCGTGACTTGGATGTGCTGGAACGCGCCAGAGCAGAAGCCGCCTCATTGGCACACACCCCTACGATTGAGGAAGTCCGTGCCGCTCTGGCGATCATCCCGGGTCCGATGTCGGAGGTTGTCATCACTGAACGCGGAGACTATTGATTGGCGCGTTACTTCTTTGACACGAGCGCAATCGTCAAATATTTTCATCCCGAGGCAGGGTCAGCTATGGTCGCGGGACTGTTCGCCGAAACGGGCAGAACAATCCTGCTCTCTGGCCTCGGCTTGATCGAGATCCAATCAGCCTTCGCTGTTAAGGTGCGGTCCGGCACGTTGACACAAGATGCTGCCCAAATAATGCGGGCGAAGCTCGTGTTGTGCGTTGCCGCAGGTGAGATTGAGGTCTACTCCGTTACAAGTGACCACTTCCACGTCGCCGAGCGTCTGATTAGGCGTCACGCTTTTGCGGAACGCCTGCGAACACTCGATGCTCTTCAGTTGGCCGTCGCGCTCGACCTTCAAGATCAAGGGAAGATTACCACCTTTGTTGTCTCTGACGCTGTCCTGAGTCGCGTCGCCAGCCTCGAAGGGTTGAAAGTGATTGTCGCGTAGCGAATGAGGACTGCGTTTCCAAGTTGGCTATGTTCCGTTTACAACCTGCACGGAAGCGATCATAGCGATTTTGAAGATATTAGTCGGGGCGGTGGGATTCGAACTCACGGCCCCCTGGTTCCAGGCGTTTTTAGGTCATCTAAAAAGTATCAACGTTCCCAAAAACGGGATAATTTGCCCTTTGGTTCAATCCTCGAAACGAGCACTGCGCCAAGATCGATCTTGCGGAACCCTTCGCAATGGGGCTAACGCGCAGACGCTAAGGATGCGTCGGGAATTTGTTCGTGCACCTCCCCGCCGCCTGGGGCAGGGAGGTCCGGAAGTCTTAGGTCTTGCCCTGCGCTGCAACCAGCATGGCGTTCATGCAGCCTAGCAGGTAGGCCAAACCTGGGCTGGGCCGATAGCCTTCGCCCTGCGCTCGGCCGCCACCGGGTGCGGCCTTTGGGTTGGTTCCGACATTGGGGATATGGTCGGGGATCACGATTCCTTCAAACTTGACGTCGACCAGGGCTTTCATGGCCTTACTCAGGTCGTAGTAGCCGTCATCGATCAAGGTTTCAGTGAAATGGGGTAAGGGCGCGCTGACGTTGCGGAAGTGGATCTTGAAAAGTTTCTTGCGGCTCCCGAAGTATTTAATCATCTCCACCGGGTCGGCGCCGGTCATCTTGCCGCCTTCCAACCAGGATCCAATGCACAGGCAGACGCCGATGTTGGGGCTGTTTGCGATTTCGATGGCCTTTTTGTAACCTTCGAAGTTCGAGAAGATACAACGCGGCACACCGGCGAGCATGGGCTGCGGCGGGTCGTCCGGATGAATGCCGATGCGCACGCCGGCTTCCTCGGCTACGGGAACCACCTTCTTAATGAAGTAGGTGTAGTTTTCCCAAATCTCTTCCTTGGTGAAGACGCGGCCGTGGGAGAGGGGGTTGGTAAACGTCTTGCCGGCCCAGTTGCCTTTCCAGTCGGGGCTGTTGGCATCGCCGTCGCGGGCGCTATAGCCGCGAGGACTTATGACGCGGCCGCTGGACCAGATGCCGTTTCCCATGTGGGCGTAAGTGGAATAGGGAATGCCAGCCTTACCAATGAAGCGGATGTAGTTCAGGTATTCTTCAATCTTCTTGTCGCGTCCCGGAAGGTTCAGCGTGACTTCCTCCATGTTATGGAGGCTGCCGCTTGGGCCGACGCCGCTGCCAATGTTATAGACTTTGAAGCCGGCGGCTTCCCACTCTTCGCGGATCTTAATGAAGCCTTCCGCAGTGGCGTTCTGCGGGCTCACCCCAAGGCTAACCCAGGTGACCCCGAGTTGCTTGAGGTACCAGAAGTTATCCTCGCTGGCTTGGATGCCGTTGACACCGATCTTAATGCCGGGGGGGATGGGGCGCAATGTAGCAGACGCGTTTCCGGCGGCGGCAAGCATGGCCGCACCGCCGAGGGCGATACCGGCCAGATCGCGCCGGGCGGGTTCGTTCTGTACGTCCGGTGTATGTTTTGGTTCCTGATAGCTCATATGGGTTCTCCTTTGTTAAAACTGGGCTCGGATGGACATCTGGACGTTGGCCTGGGCGGTTCCAAAGTTGGAGAAGTCGCCGACAACTCCTGTGAATCGGCCCCAGGCGTTGGTGTTAGTCAAATTGTAGCTAGCGTTGGGCGACCCGAGGTTGGGACTTTTATGCGGCAAATTATGGCCGTCGAGGCGGAAGCTCAGCGTGAGACGTTCTCCCACTGGATGCCAGCTCTTGGTGGCGAAACATTGCATCCAGAACAGCGAGCGCGCCTCCAACACACGCGATCCGAGCGATCCGATGGTGTACGCCGCCGGATAAGCGAAAGAGGAAATATTGTAAAAAGGAGTCTGCGCCGCGGTCGGGAACCGTTGCCCCATAGTCCAGTTCGGCACCGCCGCCGCCTCCACGGTGGTGGTGGGGTTTACTCGGGATGCGGTCAAGTACCTGTTTGGACTTCCGGCGTGCGTCACTGAGACCGGCGCACCCGAATTGATGTTCTCGCTGATGTTGACTTTCCATCCGCCGAGCAGGGCGTTGGCGATGCCGCCACGGTTGAGCCACTTCTTGCCCTTTCCGACAGGCAGTTCATAAACCAGGAACGCACCGAATTGCCTCTGCTGATCGTAGGCGGTCCGCGCTTTTCCCTGGCGATTGTAGTAGCTCAGGGAGTCGTCATTGCTCAACGATTTGGCGATGTTGAAGCTCGAATTGAACATCAACCCCTTTCCAAAGCGCTTTTCCACCGCAATATTGCCGCTATGCCAGGTGTTGTGGTTGAAGTTGGAAAGAAAATTAACCGCGCCGAACTGGGGATAAATCATGTAGTTCTGCTGCGCCTGGAATACCGTATCCTGAAGCGCCCGGTCGTTGCCCAGGGCGATGGATAGCGGAATCCCGTTGATATTCCAGACCCGCTGCAGAGCGATTCCGGCCGACGCCTGGTATTGCCCGTTGATTACCCAGGTTGTGCCAGGCTGAAACTGGAAGCCGCCAGACCAGTTCATAACGTAGGCATTGCGCAGATTGGGGTCGCGCCAAGTGGCGGTGCGTGCGCCAAAATTGGCACCAGTGTAGGGAACGGTGCCATCGGAATTCACGACATACCGTATGGGGCCTGGGCCGTTGGAAAGTTGAAACACCTGGCGCGGATCGCCCACCGGCTGGAGAACGTTGAAGTTGCCCGCATACTCGTCGAAACCGCCGCCGGTGACGCCGCCAATGGCCGTGTTATCGACGGTCATGATGCCAAACGAGGCACGGAA
>JAYUSZ010000166.1:0-12079 GCA_043755435.1 Bryobacterales bacterium
CGGTAACAAATAGGAGTGTATCATTCGTACTGGACGCGATCCATTGCCAGGAATTCTTGGATGTGCGGATGTTCAGCGAACTCTAGGCCGACCACAGGGCCGAAATAAATTACATCGCCATCGTGCAGGAAAATCACGTTATCGGCAACGCGGCGCATCAGGTCCAGATCGTGAGTAACGACAACCGAAGTAAGCCGCAATTGTTGCTTCAGCTTTAGCATTAACGACCCCAAGTGATCACTCATAATGGGATCCACCATCGTGGTCGGCTCATCATAGAGAATGCATTCTGGTTGAGCTGCCAATGCCCTGGCAATGGCAACTGCGCGGCGATGCCCGGTGGATAAGTCAGTAGGAAAGTCATCGGCCCGGTCTGCAAGATCCACCAGACCAAGCAAGCCGCGGACGATTTCCTCGCGATTTTCGGCATCGTAATCTTCGCGCAATTCCAGGGAAAATTCGATGTTCTCGGCAACCGTTAAAGAATCGAAGAGCGCCCCTGATTGGAACACCATGGTAACTTTTTTACGAATACGGCGAAGGTCCATTTCACCGAAATCGGTAATATCTTCATGGGCAACAATAATGCGTCCGGAATCGGGCTTCAAGAAACCCATAATATGACCCAGGCTGACGCTTTTGCCGACGCCGCTTCGCCCGATGATAGCCACAGTCTCGCCGGCATCTACCCAAAAATTGGTATCGACTAAAACAGGCTTATCAAACGTCTTATTAACGTGTCGAAATTCGATGTAATGAGGATATTGTTCAGTCATGCTGCGCTAAACCAGCTTGGGCAAGTCTTGGGGCCTGTTAATATTTTGAAAACAAAGAGGTTCATCCACTTCAAACAACTCCACTCGCAAACTGGACAACCCATCCCAGACTTTCCGCACCCCTGCGTTCAGGGCTTTATCCACTGCGCTAAGGCAGCGACGATGGTAGACGGCGCACAGGGGCTGTCCAGTGGGCATCAGGCAATCGGCGGATCCAACTTCAGCCTGGCGCAGCAACGCGGCCAGCAATTTTGGGTTCAAATAAGGCATGTCGCAGGCCACAATCAAATTCCAATCGGCAGTGGAATTCTCCAGCACAGTGCGAATCCCAGCCAAGGGCCCCATACCCGATTCCTTATCGGCGATCACATTGAAGCCAAGGTGCCCATATTTGTCAGGGGATCCGACCAAAGTGACCGATCCAGTTACAGGTTCCACAATAGAGGCGACGTGAACCACCATTGGCCGGCCTTCCCAATCGAGCAGTGCTTTATCGCATCCCATTCGCGAACTGGCACCCCCGGTAAGTATGAATCCAGCGCGGCTCATTTTAAGAGTGTAGCACCGGCGAAAATTGTAGCATTTCCAATCTGTTGTGCAGTTAATCCATTTGGCAAAGAGGTATAATCAGTGCTTGTAGCGTTTACAAACATTTCCATGCGTTTCTGTTCACTATTCTTGATTGGCGGGACCCTTGCTTTTGCGGCGTCGCTACCCTCTGCCCAATCAAGACGGAAACCTGCCCATTTAGCCACCATCGGCACAGTCACCAAGACAGACAACAACACTGGACGAATTGTTCGTAGCGTGGTGATTGAACCTAGAGTTGTGGCTCCTCGTGTAATTGATAATTTTTCAGTTGAGTTTAAGAAAGTAGACCAAACGGCTCTGGTAGATTTGGTGGGCAACGCATCTTCCGAACATGGCGTGGACCCATTACTAGTTTCCGCCATCATTCATGTGGAGAGTGGCTACAACCCCAACGCAATATCGCCGAAAGGTGCTGAGGGCCTGATGCAATTGATGCCGGAAACCGGCCGTCGATGGGGAGCCCGCAACGCATTTAATCCCGAAGAAAATATTCGAGCTGGAGTGCGGTACTTCCGCTATTTGCAAGACATGTTCAAGGACGATCGTTTGGCACTGGCCGCCTATAATGCTGGCGAGAATGCGGTTCAAAAATATGGCGGGATTCCTCCTTATTTGGAAACAGTTGAATATGTCTACAGAGTTGGAAAGAAGTACGGGGAAAACCGCCGGGCTGCTTCTGTTCAGGCAAAGATAACTCCCCCTAAGCAAAAAGCGGTGACGGCTGCTGTGGAACCAGCCGTGGACCCAAGAGATACGGCACCCAAAGAAAACATTCCAATTTATCGTCCAGTGGAATACTATGTCGATAGCGAAGGAAAGTTGTTCTTGAAGACGAGGTAAGGATTGAGGGCAGGTAGACAACAGTTCAACACGGCGTGCTGCATGGCGCTGCTTATTGTTTCCCAAATACCTGGCTATCTTTGCGCCGCAGAAGAAAACCCTGTAGTTCAAATTAAAGAAATTCGATTTCTGACCCAAGCCAACACCACAAAAGTCGTGCTGGAGCTTTCCGGAAGGTTCACTTTTGAAACCGACAAGCTGGAAAATCCAGACCGGCTTTTTTTCGACCTTAACTCCACAAGACCTAACAAAGAGACTAAGTCTTTCATCTCCGTTAGAGACGGCCGGTTGAAACAAATTCGCGTTGGGGAATCGAAACCCAGAGTTACCAGAGTTGTTTTGGACTTGGAAAAGGAAACGAAGTTCACCACATCAGTGCTACAGAATCCACACCGCTTGATAGTGGAAATTTCAAATACCAATGCAGTTCCGCCGGAAACATCCAGCTACAAGCCTGGAATGGAGTTAACGGAACCGGCACCACCACTTTCCGTTGCAGTGCGTGCAAGAAAGAACGCACCACGCGCGTTGATTCCGCCGGCTGCCTTTTTGCGGAAAGTGTCCATAAGTCCGCGATCCACTTTGGTGTCAGCGCCGCCAATTATTTCGGCGTCCGCGCAGGAATTCGATTGGCGAAAGCAGAAACTTTTTTTGAAAAACCCGAAAGTGCCTCCATACAAATTTGTGGCGAAGGCTGCGGAAAAGAAGCCTGACGAGCCTTGGAAACAAGCACCGGCTAGAAACACGGAAAACACGATTTCCTCCGCAGTCGCCGCGAAACGGACGACAGCTGGCGCAGATTCTTTAACACGGGCATTGGGCCTGAAAATTCGTCGCATTGTGATTGATCCTGGACATGGTGGGCATGACCAAGGCTCTAGCGGTCCCACGGGGTTATTGGAAAAAGAACTGGTTCTGGATGTTAGCCTCCGCCTTGGAGCTTTGATAGAAAAACAAATTGGTGCCGAGGTAATTTACACCAGGGATGACGATCGCTACATTGCGCTTGAAGAGCGTCCGCGAATCGCCAATGTTGCCAAGGCGGATCTGTTCCTTTCCATCCACGCAAATTCTTCAGTACTGCGAGCCGCCTCGGGAGTAGAAACCTATTACCTTAGCTTTACAACTTCAAAAGATGCCTTGGAAGTAGCTGCCCGGGAAAATGCTTCAAGCACTCACCGAGTTTCGGAACTAAGGGATTTGCTGCAGAAGATAGCGTTGAAAGATAAAGTTGATGAATCGCGAGAATTCGCTTCGCGGTTGCTTCCCCCGCTTGTCAAAGCCAGTACGGTATCAACGGCCAGTGCTCAGGTGCGAAACCGCGGCGTGAAGAAGGCTCCCTTCATCGTATTGATTGGTGCCAATATGCCGAGCGTACTGGCTGAAATCGGCTTCGTCAGCAATGTGAAGGACGAGCAGAATATGAAGAAGGAAGATCAGCGTCAGAAATTGGCTGAAGCATTAATGCGCGGCATCGTTCAATACGCTGAATCGCTGAGCCATTTTCAAGTAGCCAAAAGGGCCACGGCAGATGAATAGTTGAGTTTGGGCTTAGCTATGGCTGGCGTGAACTGTTGGAATCGTGTCTTGGTCAACTTCCTTTTCTTGAGCCTCCCTGCTAGGAAGCATAAACTCGACTCTATTCCGACCGCCCTTTTTAGCCACATAAAGAGCCTCATCAGCCGTTTGGATAAGAACGTCTGGCGCAATTCCCGGAACCCAAATAGTTGCCCCAAAACTGGCTGTGACTTTGAAGTCTGATTCGTTGTGCCGGATAGGCATTTCCGCAAGCATGCGGCGGAAGCGTTCGGCTTGCTTGATAGTGTTGGAGGAATCGCATCCAGGCAACAGAACCAGGAATTCTTCACCACCGTAGCGGCCCACTGTATCGTAGGGACGAATGCTCTCGCGAAACCGGTGCGCCAGTTCTCGCAGCACGGAATCGCCCGCCGCATGCCCGTAGGTATCGTTAATCAATTTGAAACGGTCGATGTCCAAAATAACGATCCCGAGCGGCGTGTGTTCCCGGACGGAACGAGCTGTTTCCGCACACAGCCGTTCGTAAATCATGCCACGATTTTTCAAACCGGTTAAAGAATCGTGCGTAGCTTGAACTCGCAGCGCTTCCCTGGTTTTTAGCAGTTCATCCTGAAGTTCTACAATACGGCGGCCAGCGCGCAAACGGACGCGTAACTCTTGCTGGTCAAACGGTTTTGAAACATAATCGTCGGCACCTGAATTCATGCCCTCAATTAGATCCTGTTTCAAGGTACGTGAAGTTAGTAACAATACATAGGTATAAGTATCAAGGTTTTGTTCGCGCAACATTCTGCAAACTTCAGGACCCGTATAGCCCGGCATCATCCAGTCGAGAATAGCCAACCTGGGGGCACCTTCCTCTTGCAATATCGCCCATGCTTGCGCCCCGTCTTCTACCGAAACCACTTCGTATCCCCATTTCTGAAGAGTGGCTTGAAGAAGATGGCGTGAGACGACGCTGTCTTCGGCGATCAGTACTCTCATGCGTTCCTCGTATTCCTGTCGGCCATTGAATCAAGAGCAGTGGATGGTTGCTTGT
Organism: Bryobacterales bacterium; assembly: GCA_043755435.1. Classification (GTDB taxonomy): domain Bacteria; phylum Acidobacteriota; class Terriglobia; order Bryobacterales; family Bryobacteraceae; genus JANXSF01. The sequence continues at coordinate 4,786 of JAYUSZ010000166.1, forward strand.
GCTGGCGTGTCATGGATCATCCTCCCTCTTTAGACCTTATCGGCCAACCTTTTCAATTCATTGGTGAATTAGAAACGACGCTCGAAATACCTCTACCATTTTACCGCTCATACCGAGAACCCACTAATCATGTATTCTCATTATTCTAAGCCATGACAGTGATCGTTTACCGGCAGGTGGCGTTTGAGCACCTTGGATATTTAGAGCCAATACTGGCTCAACACTCGGTGAAGGCGTTGCTGGAGGATTCCAATTCACCTCCTCTTTCCAAAGAACAGGTGTTCAAGTCCTCGGGAGTTATAGTGTTGGGCGGCCCCATGTCCGCCAACGATGACACTCCTTTCCTAAGGCAACAGCTACGTTCACTTGAACTTGCCCTAACTAGCAATACTCCAGTCCTGGGAATATGCCTTGGAGCTCAGTTGTTGGCTAAAGCCGCAGGTGCCCCTGTCTACAAAAATGCAAATAAGGAAATAGGATTCTTCGATATTACTCTGACGAAGGATGGGCAGCATGACGCAGTGTTGGGGAATTTGAATCAGCGAGAGACCGTTTTCCATTGGCATTCCGATACCTTCGATTTGCCCCAAGGTGCTACCCGACTTGCTACTTCCTTGTCGACAGAGAATCAGGCTTTCCGCATTAGCCCGTCCGCTTATGGCTTACAATTTCACCCTGAGGTAAGTCCGGCGATGATCAGGCAATGGTGCCTGGAAGATGCAAATTGTGGGGATATGGCGGAGATTGAAAATCCGTTTGATCCTTCCACAAACGCCGAGCGCTTGGAAAATGTGGCGGCGTCCATATTTCGATCCTGGATTCGATTAGCATTGGATAGAGCACAATGCGAATCCTGATTCTTGCCCTTACCTTCATTGCAACTTTAGCCACAGCCTCTGCTGCTGTTAGGCTTACAGCGACACCTCAAAAGTTCCGGACCTTTTATGAGAAGGATTCAGCCGAAGTCCCAGCAGCCCTAACGGCGATCCCGAGTTCTGCCAGGCCAACAGCAGTAGGACCGGATGGCGCCATCTGGATAGGTTCAGCCATTGGACTCACCCGCTCAGCTCAAAAAGAAATCGCGTCGCGCCGTATCCAGTTTTTCGCAGGGAAACGTTACCTGCCTGATGATTCTGTAGAGGCCATCCTTCCCGAAAAGAATGGGGTCTGGGTTCGTACGGCAACCGGCGTTTCTCACATTGAATTCCGGTCAATGAGCTTGGCTCAAAAGGCAGCAATTTTCGAGCAACGCGTTGCCGCGCGCCACGATCGACATGGACTTGTGGCAGACTCGCGTTTGAAAACACCAGGGGATCTAGCAACGAGTCAAACTGTCCCGAGCGACAACGACGGACTATGGACTGCGATCTATTCAACTGCCGCTTGCTTCCGCTATGCAGTTGAACCGACCCCCGCGAATCTGGAGCGCGCTAGTAAGGCCACCGAGGCTATTCTATTTCTGGAACAAATCACAGGCCGTTCAGGCTTCCCTGCCCGATCATTGGTGACCGCCGACGAAAAGCCGTCGTCCGATGGAATGTGGCATTGGACACCTGACGGCAAATACAGGTTTAAGGGCGATACTTCATCAGATGAACTAGTGGGGCATTTCTTCGCCTTTGCCATTGCCTACGACCTGCTCCCGGACCCGACGCTGAAGGCCCGCATCGTCGCCACCACATCACGAGTGATGGATCACATTCTGGATCACGATTTAACGCTGACCGATATTACCGGCTTTCCTACCTACTGGGGCCGCTGGTCGGAGGACTACTTCGCATCGGACCGAGGACGCAGCGACGCACCTCTCAACGCCGCCGAATTGCTTAGCTTCCTGAAGTCTGCCCATCACATTACCGGAAATCCGCGCTATGAAAGCGAATATAAGCGCTTGGCAATTGCCCGTGGCTATGCGCAACTTTCGGGAAAGGTAATTGAACTTCGTGAGGAACTGAATTATTCAGACGAGGAGTTGGCTTTTCTTCCGCTGTACCTTTTGTTCCGGTATGAAAAGGATCTGAAGTTGCTGGGCTTATACCGGGTAGCCCTTGATGGCTGGTGGCAGAATGCGCAGCGGGAGCAGAATCCATTATGGACAATGATCTACATGCTTGGCCGCCCTGGGGCGAAGGCGGATTTGGAATCGGCCGTTGAAACGCTGTACCGTATGCCGGTGGATATGATCACCTGGAAGATGACAAATTCTCAGCGGACGGATGTACCCATGGCGAAAGATAACGACCGTCACCGCCGTCCGCAATCGATTCGTCTTCTACCGGCGGATGAGCGTCCAGTGATGCGATGGAATGGGAATCCATTCCAAGTGGACGGTGGAAATAATGGAGCCAGCGAAAACGACGGGGCGCATTTTCTGCTGCCTTATTGGCTGGGACGTTATCACAAATTATTGACCGGAGAGTAAGGCCCACCTGAGCACAATGCGTTGAGCGCGGTATCATAAAAATAGAGACAAGCTTTTTCTATGGATATGAACAATTCCGTTTTAGTTCCGATGGTGGTTGAGCAAACTTCGAGAGGTGAACGTGCTTACGACATCTACTCGCGGTTGTTGAAAGAAAACATCATCTTTCTTGGAACCCCCATTGACGACAATGTCGCCAACTTGATTATTGCCCAGTTGCTATTCCTGGCCGCGGAGGACCCGGAGCGTGATATCTCGCTTTACATTAACTCCCCCGGTGGTTCGATCACCGCTGGTCTGGCAATTCTGGACACCATGCGATTGGTGGAACCAGATATCGTAACTTACTGCGTGGGACAAGCGGCTTCAATGGCTGCCGTTCTTCTGGCATGCGGAGCAAAGGGAAAGCGTTATAGCTTGCCGAATAGCCGCATCCTGATCCATCAGCCTTCGATGAGTGGATTGGCTGGCCAGGCCACGGACATCGACATTTACGCGCGCGAAATTCTGCGGATGCGCGAGTCGCTGAACGGCATTCTTGCCGATGCTTGCGGCCAGCCTACGGAACGAATTGCCCGCGACGTCGACCGTGACTATATCATGAGTCCTCAGCAAGCTCTTGAGTACGGCATGCTCGATAAGATCATCGCCAATAGAGGCGATAAGAAAATTTAAGTTTCGTTTAGCGAAGTTCATTTTGAAGAGCTCGGATTCGTCCGGGCTCTTTGTTTCTTGACGGTGGTCACCTTCGGTTATTCAAGTCAACTTCACTCAGCACATCGAGTTGGGGTAAACTAAAAGAGACAGTGCACTATCTTGTGCATTGCAACACTCCTCGATCGTCTAATGGTAGGACAGCGGCCTTTGACGCCGTGAATCGTGGTTCGAATCCATGTCGGGGAGCCAAATCTCAAAATCCACCCAACTCTGGTTCTACACATGCCCATGGGCCAATTCCCCAAGTAAGTCCACTTAGATTGTTCTCGATCCATCGCAACATCCGGTGCGGCGAACAGTTTTCAGGATCAGTGCCATCCTTCGGTTGCAGTACCTGACTAATACCCAATCCAAGCAACTTCATGTCACAGACTTAGCTCTCCGCATGCCCGGCAATTGTTCCAATTGCTCCCGGCTGAGTATCGGAAACATCCGGGTATTTGTTTAGTGACAGAAGTTTGCTTGAGATCATCAAACCCGAATTCATTCTCACCCTCTTGGTGATTCTATTTTCCGTCACGTGGGTCCCGGGCTATTTTTGTATTCAGCCATCTCGTATTCATGTTTCTTCTTCTCAACTGCCGTTTCTGGGTTAATACACGCGCTGGTAAAGTGGTGAAAACTCGTTTCGGCAACTCGCCCGTTATGCCCCGCACTGTACACTAAGACTAGCCAATGATAATCGCCGGCGCCTCTAGCGCGCTTCCCAAACACAAGTATGACCAGCGAGTCTTACTATATGCCCTGAAAGAATTCTGGGGTGCCAAGCTTGAAAACCCACTATTCATTGAACGTCTCCATAATCGCGTAGGCGTTGAAACCCGCCACTTGGCACTGCCGATGGAGGAATACTATGGCCTTACCACTTGGGGCCAAGCCAATAACCGTTGGATAGAAGTTGCCGTGGACCTTGGAGAGCAAGCCTTGAACCTTGCTTTGGAAAGGTCGGGAGTTGCCAAAGAACAACTTGGAGCTATTTTCTTCGTCTCCGTCACGGGCATAGCTAGCCCGTCGATTGATGCTCGCCTGATCAACCGCATGGGCCTGCCGCTCAACATTAAGCGGGTTCCTATTTTCGGCCTGGGTTGCGTTGCCGGTGCCGCTGCAGTGGCCCGCGCCGCTGATTACGTCCGTGCATTTCCAGATCAGGTTGCGGCTGTGATTTCCGTCGAGCTTTGTTCTCTAACCCTGCAGCATGACGACCTTTCCATCGCCAACCTCATTTCCTGCGGACTATTTGGAGATGGTGCTGGGGCGGCTCTGATTGCTGGCGACCAGGTAAACTGTTCCGGTCCACGCATCCTTTCTACACGATCGGTGTTTTATCCAGATACGGAACAAGTGATGGGTTGGGATATTTCCGAAAAGGGTTTTCGTATAGTGCTGTCCCGCGAGGTTCCCACTGTGGTGGAACAGAACCTTGCCGGCGATGTGGATTCCTTCCTGGCGTCGCACGGATTAACCAGACCGGAAATTGGAAGCTGGATTCTGCATACAGGTGGCCCACGCATTCTGGAAGCTACGGAACAATCTTTGGCGCTCCCCACTGGGGCGCTTGATGCATCCTGGGCTTGTTTAAAACGCACTGGGAATCTTTCTTCGGCGTCAGTATTATTGGTGTTGGAAGAAGTGATGATGAATCGGCGCCCTGCTGCAGGTTCTTATAGTTTGATGGCAGCCATGGGCCCTGGCTTTTGTTCGGAGCTGATTCTACTAAGGTGGTAAATGGTTTCTAAAAGCACGGAAGTGTTGGTAGTGGGAGGTGGGCCAGCCGGACTCGCCGCCGCAATCGCTGCACGCCATCAGGGTTTCAGCGTGATTGTTGCTGATGGAGCTGCTCCGGGCATTGATAAGGCCTGTGGTGAAGGTCTAATGCCACCCGCTATAAATTCGCTTTCGGCGCTGGGTGTTGTGATTGATCCTGCAGATTGCCATCCCATTACAGGTGTGCAGTTCGTTGACGGAGAGGATTGTGCCACTGCAAGGTTTCGCGATGGTTCAGGCTTAGGCGTGCGGCGGACTCGATTACACGAAACCATGACCAAGGCGGCTCAGGATGCAGGTGTTTCGTTGCTCTGGAATGCCACTGTAACCGAGTTTGGCAAACATTGGGTTTTGGTCGGAGGCGGACGAATCCAATTCCAATATCTGATTGGAGCTGATGGCCAAGCCTCCGCTGTCCGTCTTGCCAGTGGGCTCTCTGCAGTGCGCCATTCCAGTGTTCGCTTCGGATTCCGCCGTCACTTCGCAATTGCACCGTGGTCCGATCTGGTTGAGGTGCATTGGAGCCATGGCTGTCAGGTTTACATTACTCCGGTAAGCCAAAACGAAGTTGGGGTGGCCGTACTTTCTGAAGATTCTCGTCTTCGCGTGAACCAAGCCCTGCAGAAATTTCCTAACCTTCAAAGGCGTTTCAGAAATGCGGAGCCCGCCAGTTCTGAACGCGGAGGAGTAAGCGCTACGCGTCATCTTCGCCGCGTGGTTGCGGATCATGCTGCTTTAATTGGAGACGCATCAGGTAGCGTTGATGCCATTACAGGCGATGGTTTATCGCAATCGTTCCAACAAGCTGAAGAATTGGCGCTGGCGATGAAAGCCGGAAATCTACCGGCATATCAGTCTGCCCACAATCGCATCCGCCGCCGCCCTGCGCTATTGTCGAATTTGCTTCTCACTTTGAGCCGTCACGATTTTCTCCGTCGCTTTTCTCTAAAGGCGCTGGCTGGTTATCCACCCGTGTTTTCCCGAATTCTGGCACTGCATTCTTCTCCAACACAATGAAACTCTCCACTCTGATACTCTCCATCGCAACCGTCTTCTCCGCGGAAACGGTTATTGTATTTGATCCGCCCCAAACCAAAATCGGCTGGAAGCTGGGTGCCACTATGCACACTGTTCACGGGACTTTTCAGCTGAAAAGCGGGACTGTGAAATTCGATCCCGAAACAGGAAAAGCCAGTGGAGCTTTGATTGCCGATGCTCGCAGCGGCGAAAGTGGGAACAGTGGCCGCGATGAAAAAATGCATGGCAACATATTGGAAAGCTCTAAGTTTACGGAAATCACTTTCACCCCTGATCGCGTGGAAGGCAAGGTTCCCAGTGCGGGAGCAGGCACGGTGCAGGTGCATGGATCCTTCCTGCTGCACGGCTCCACTCATGAAATGATTTTGCCGTTTAAGCTTGAGGTGGAAGGTAAACAGATCACAGCTTCGTCCAATTGGAAAATTCCCTTTGTTAAATGGGGGTTGAAGAACCCCAGTACATTTCTACTGCGAGTGAACGACAATGTGGATGTGGATGTCCGCGCCGTTGGTAGGATCACGCAATAAGGGAAATAGAATAAATTCAATGATGGCTAATGAGATTGCCCAGAGAGTATTAGATGTGATTGCGAAAACGCAGCATCTGGAAATTGATAAAGTAACTGCCTTTAGCACCTTTGCCGAACTAAACGTTGATTCCTTGGATGGACTGCAGATCATGTTCGCGCTGGAAGAAGAATTCGAGATCACCATCCCCGATGATGCGGCCAAGAAATTCACCTCGGTGCAACAGGCGATCGATGGAGTCAGTAGCCTTATTTCAGCAAGAGGAATCAAAGCAGCGGAAGTGAAATGAGGCGCGTGGTTGTCACTGGAATTGGAGTTGTTTCGGCCATCGGATCTGGTACGGTAGCTTTCTGGGACTCTCTGAAGCTGGGAAGATGTGGCATTCGGCCGATCCAGTCCCTTGATATGAGCACCTTCAAATTCTCGAATGGTGCCGAGGCTTTGGACTTTGACCCATTAGCGCACCTGGATGCGAAAGCAGCGTCAATGCTGGACCGATCCACCCAATTTGCCAGCGCTGCAGCCCTCGAAGCAATTACATCCTCTGGCGTCACGTTGGTTCCAAATCAGACCGCGGTTGTTACCGGCTGTTCAGTTGGCGGAAAGATAACCGAGGACCTAGCCTATCGGCAATTGTACGGAGCCAATAAGCAACGCTTTGAACCGTTGACCATCCCTCGCGTAATGGGAAATGCGTCCGCCAGTTGGATTTCCATGGGCCATGGAATCACCGGCCCCTGCTATACCGTTTCCACGGCTTGCGCTTCGGCGGCACATGCCATTGGGCAGGCGTTCTGGCTGGTTAGGAATGGTCTAGTGAATGCTG
>JAYUSZ010000167.1:0-12078 GCA_043755435.1 Bryobacterales bacterium
GGAGCTGGCGCTATTCGGAACCCGCTTTCGTTTGCGCAAATGGCACCAGGGGCATCCATCAATGGATGGAATAACATCACCATCAACGGGGCCAATGGCTTCCCCGTCTCTGGCGTTTCAGCCTCGTTCAGCAAGGTGAGTGTCATCGGCGAATAGCTAGCCCGACAAGGCCGGGGCGGCGAATACTTAGGAGCAGCCGGACCATTAACCCAAGAACTGCAGTTGGCGCAGCGGCGAGAGATCAACTCACCGATAGTTACGTGGAAACCCGCTGTCACCTGAATGGTGAGCTACTCTCGTTCTAAATTCACCTGAGTGGCAAGGGCATGCGATTATGGGTGCGCGCGGCCTGCGAAATCCGGGACGGGCTGCAAAGATTTTCGCGAACTTGACGGTACATGTGTAGCCCATGGCTTGCAACTACCATCACAGCTACTGCGTGGGTACTCTTGTTAGCAAGATTAACACTTATATAGTAGTGAAGAGGCGATCTACGCGACATCTTCATATGGCAAACTTTTCTAAAGAAAATTCGGGCTCATTGTCCCGAAGGGCATTCGTCGGAGCAATGGCGGGTCAAACAGCAGCTCTGGTTTTCGGACAGCCGGTTAAGAAATACAATGTACTCTTCCTTGCGGTGGATGATCTTCGGACCGAGCTGGGCTGCTATGGAAAGGACTATATTAAGAGTCCGAACATTGATCGCATTGCCAAGGCCGGCATGGTTTTCAATAGGGCCTACTGCCAGCAAGCAGTTTGTTCGCCATCGCGCACCAGTCTACTGACGGGTACTCGGCCGGACTCAACCAAAGTATGGGATCTGGTGACGCACTTCCGTGACGCGCAGCCCACTGTGGTCACGCTGCCACAGCACTTCAAGCAGAATGGCTATTTCGTCCAAGGTATTGGAAAAATCTATCACCCCGGCTACGACGATGCACGTTCCTGGTCCGTGGAGTGGCAAACACCCAAGGCCCCGACCTACGCGAAGGTAAGGAGCCCCGAGGTTAAGGATGAGGACAAGGCCTCGAAGACCAAAAATGGTCCCGCGTTTGAAGCGGGCGAGGTTGCCGATAACTTTTATAAGGACGGCATGGTGGCCGATATGGCCGTCAGTACTCTAAAGGATCTGGCAAAAAAGCTGCAACCGTTTTTCCTGGCACTTGGTTTTGCAAAACCACATCTGCCCTTTGTTTCACCCAAGAAGTATTGGGATCTGTACGACCCGGCCAAAATCAAGCTGGCACCGAATCCGTATCATCCCGAAGACTCTCCGGATTATGCCCTTACCACCTCCGGCGAATTGAGAAATTATTGGGGCGTACCCGACAAAGGTCCCATGCCCGATCCGTTGGCGCGGCAACTGAAGCATGGCTACTATGCTGCAATCAGTTATACCGATGCGCAAATCGGCAAAGTGCTGGACGAATTGAATCGCCAGGGCCTCACCAAGAATACGATCATCGTTCTGTGGGGAGATCATGGTTGGAAACTTGGCGAACATGGCGAGTGGGCGAAACACACCAACTTTGAAAACGATACCAACGCGCCACTGCTCTTCTCCGCACCTGGAATGAAAAATGCCGGCAAGAAGTCCAACGCCTTGGTGGAATTTGTGGACATTTTCCCAAGCTTGGCAGATGTGGCTGGCTTACCACTGCCGGGCCATCTGGAAGGTATCAGCTTCAAACGTGTGCTTGAAAATCCGGACAGGCCATGGAAAGCGGCAGCCTTCAGCCAGTATCCGCGGAGGAAGTTGATGGGATACGCGATGCGCACTGACCGCTACCGGCTAACGGTTTGGGTGGATCGCACCGATCACACAAAAGTGGATGCTATTGAGTTATACGATCACCAGACTGATCCGCAAGAAAACAGAAACATCGCTAAGTTGCCGGCCAACAAGGCGCTAGTCGGCAAGCTGATGGACCAATGGAAAAAGGGCTGGCAAGGAGCAAAGAACGTATGATGACACGCAGAGGATTTCTAGGAGCTGCTGGTTTGGGTGCGGCCGGATTGATGCCGGCGCAGACCGTGCGCAAGCCCAACATCATTTTCATATTGGCTGATGACCTAGGCATCGGCGACGTTGGCTGCTACGGTGCCGATCATTACAAGACTCCTCATATCGACAAGCTGGCCAGCGGCGGTACGCGCTACACCAATTGCTACACAGCGCCATTGTGTGGGCCGTCGCGTTCGCTGGTGATGACTGGGCGCTATGCTTTCCGCACTGGCGCAACCAATCAGGATGCCACCGGACTGATGAAACCTTCGGTTGAAAAGATGATGCCATCCGTGATGAAGCCGGCCGGTTATGCCACCGCTTCCATCGGTAAATGGGGACAGCTTCCCCTTGGACCGGCGGAGTTCGGCTTCGACGAACACCTGACCTTCAAGGGCAGCGGCGTCTATTGGAACACGCAAGACAAAGGCAAGAACTATTGGGTAAATGGCAAGAAACGGGACTTGCACGACAAGGAATATCTGCCCGATGTGATGCACAGCTTCCTCATCGATTTCATTACGCGGCATCGCGCTGATCCGTTCTACGTCTACTATCCGATGTCGCACATTCATGGGGAAATTCTTCCAACTCCAGATAGCGCCCCCGATAGCAAGGATCATTACGCCGACAACATCAGTTACATGGATAAGTTAGTCGGCAAACTAGTCGCTGATCTGGAACGGCTGAAACTACGCGAGAATACGCTGCTCTTCTTTGTTGGCGACAACGGTGCTGCTGGTGGGCACGCTGCCACCTCCACCATTGGAGGCAAGAAAATTTTCGGAAAGAAGGGAGAGATGCAGGAAGGCGGCGCTCTGGTTCCCATGATCGTCAATTGGCCCGGCAAAACTCCAGCGGGTAAGGTTTCAAAGGACCTCGTTGATTCCACTGATTTCATGCCAACCATCGCTGAACTAGCAGGCGCTAAGTTGCCGGCGAATACGGTGATTGACGGGCGCACTTTTGCACCTCAAGTATTTGGCAAGAAGGGACAGCCGCGCGATTGGATCTTTATCCAATTGGCAAGGCAATGGTACGTCAGGGAACAGGCCTGGAAGTTGAATCAGGCAGGCGAACTGTTCGACATGAGCCATGCGCCATTTGAAGAGCCGATGGTTCCAAAAGATATAAAGAGCCCCAATGCAATCTCCGCGCGCAGACGGCTGCAAGCTGCTTTGGACAAACTGAATCCAGCCGGCGGAAAACTGGATGATGGCGACGGCACTGGTCGGCACGCAAACAGAGCTGAGAAAAAAGCAAACAAGTAAGTCGGTAAAGGAATATTCAAAATGCTAAGTCGCATCTCGTGCATCCTCATTGGGGGGCTCGTTCTTTCCAATTCGATTTGGGCCCAGAGTCCCTCAGCTACTATCACTGGCCGGGTGACGGACGGTTCCAAATCAGCTGTCCCTCAAGCAGCCGTCCGCATTCGAAGCATTACCAGTAACGAAGCGCGCCAAGTGGAATCCGGCTCGGGTGGCGAATTCACGATTACCAATCTGGCCCCGGATAAGTATGAGTTGTTCGTGGAAAAGACTGGATTCCGAGGTCTTCACGAAACTAAAATAGAACTGCAGGTGGATCAAACCGCGCGGTTCGAACTGCAACTGGAACTGGGCTCGGTAACGCAGACGGTGGAAGTCCAGGCCAACATCCCGCTGCTCAACACTGAAAACTCAACCAAGGGCGATGTGGTCATTTCGCAGGAAATTTCCGAAATGCCGCTCAATGGCCGGAGTTTTTCAGACCTGGCTTATTTGGTGCCAAGCGTGGAGCCGTCTGCCCAAGGTGGGGATGGTTCGAACTTCAATATTGGTGGAGCCCGTGCGGATCAAACCAACTTCGTGGTAGATGGTTTCCAAAGTCGCAACTCGCGTGGCGGGGGATCGCAGACTTCGCCGAACCTTGACGCGCTGCAGGAATTCAAAATGCAGACCAATGGGTATCCGGCCGAACAAGGCAGGCTGGCCGGCGGCGTGATGAACTCGGTGCTGAAGTCAGGAGGAAACGAATTCCACGGCACGGCGTTTGAATTTGTTCGCAACGACTTTTTCGATGCCCGCAATTTCTTCTCGCCCACCATCTCGCCATTGCGACGCAATCAGTTTGGCGCCATGGTAAGCGGACCCATCACCATCCCCCACTTGTACAAAGGCAGGGATCGAACATTCTTCTTGGTGAGCTGGGAAAGCTACCGCCAGATTCAAGGGCAAACCAGGCTGACCACCGTTCCTTCGGCACTGCAACGGGCAGGCGATTTTTCTCAGACCAAGGACACCAAAGGCGCCACCATTTTTCTGTTAGACCCATTCGCCACAGGTTCCTGCACGGCAACTGTGAAGTCGGCATGCTTTCCAGGCAACATCATCCCACCAAGCCGAATCGATCCGGTGGGGCAAAAACTGCTGGCCTACTATCCCGCCCCCACTTCTTCGTCCGCAGGGAATAACTATCTTGCCAACGGCAGAGTGGTTAACCTGTGGGATGGTTTCGTGTTCAAAGTGGATCATCGGATTTCTGACAAAGACAGCGTTTCATTCCGCTATCTTCCCCGGTTCGTCGATTCGACAAATCCCTTCGCAGGCGGATCCAGTTCAGGATTTGAACTCGGAATCTTCGGAGAGAAATCAACGCAGAGTACGCCTTTTGCTGGAATTTCTTACACTAGAATATTCAAGCCAACATTCTTGAACGAGTTCCGCATGGGATATTCCCGCTTCCAATCGCTCGGCATCGGTACGTTCGCCGGGCAGGACATATCCGCAAAGTTGGGCATCAGTGGAGCAACAACGAATCCGTCAGAAACTGGTTTTCCGGTTGTGAAAATCACAGGGTTCGCATCGATGGGTGACCCCACCAAGGATCCAGAATCGCTGGTGGAGAATGACTACCAATACTCCGACACCGCCACTTGGGTGAAGAGCAAGCATCTCATAAAATTCGGTGGCCAGGTTCTGCGCACGCAGATGTTTCAATCGGTGAACAACGCCATTCGAGGCAACTACAACTTTCTGGGTCGATGGACCAACGCCCCCATCGCTGACGTTCTTTTGGGTTTGCTTGATAGTTCCAGCAGGCGCCTGGGTTCCACGCACACCTATATGTTCAATACCAACACCGGCCTGTTCCTGCAGGACGATTGGAAAGTGCGGCCAGACCTGACGGTGAATGTTGGTTTGCGCTATGAACTGACCATGCCGATTTCCGAGAAATACGGCCACTGGGGCGCCTTTAGTCCGGCGCTGGGCAAGTACATTCTCTCCGATGATCGTTACGTCCCAAACCTGAGCGGCCTGACTGCTGCCGCCGGACTTACCGGCCAACTTGGAGTGGCGCGAGATTTCGGCTTGCCTAGTGAACTGGTGCAAACCAACTACACCAACCTTGCGCCGCGAATCGGCTTTGCATGGAGACCGGGCGGCGGTCTGCGCACAGTGATCCGCGGCGGCTATGGCGTTTTTTACGCCAGCCCGATGACTAACCGCCTGCGCAACAGCCTTGGAAACATTTTCCCTTTTGGAATCACGCAGACCTATAGCCGCGATACGAAAAACCCCAAGTTCTTGACGATTGCCAGCCCATTCCCCTCTGCTGGCGGCGCACTCACCGGCGTGAATGCAGTGGGTGGCATTGATGCAAATGCAGCCAGCCCTTACAACCAGAATTGGAACTTAACTATTGAACGCGAAATCGGCTGGGCCACAGCAATCGAAGTCTCCTACGAAGGATCAAAGGGGACTCATTTGGACCGCAGCTATGATGTGAATCAGCCGGTGCGCGGGAAAGGCAGCGCCGCAAGGCCATGGCCGGCATTTGCAGGGATAACCTATTTCAGTTATGCCTCCAATTCCAGTTACAACGCGGGGTTGGTGATGCTGAAGCGAAGATTCAAAAACGGGCTCTTTTATCGCTTAGGCTACACCTTCGCCAAGTCAATGGATGATGCTTCGCAAAACGGCGCAGGGTCGAACGGAGGCTACGTTGGTGCCCAGGACTCACGCAACTTGAGCCTGGAGCGCGGCCGATCCGATTGGGACACGCGCCATTCTTTGAAGATGACAATATCAGCCGAATCGCCGTTCCGCCGGAACTTCGCAACTCGCGATTGGCACCTTGCCTTGACCGGCCGCATGAGCAGTGGTCAACCGTTCACCCCTGTGGTGGCGAATTCGTCCATCGATCGTGGCGAAGCCGATCGTCCAGACCGCTTTGCGAATGGTGCTTTGGCGAATCCAACCCCCGAACTCTGGTTTGATACGAAGGCTTTCGTTCCTGTCCTTACCGGGTCTTATCGTGTGGGGACATCGGGCCGCAACATTCTGGATGGCCCCGGTTTTGCGCAGGCGAATGTGGCTTTATCCAGGCAGTTTCGAATGAGTGATCAGAAGTCGTTTCAACTGCGTTGGGAGCTATTCAACGTGACCAATCATACAAATTTTTTGTTGCCGAATACCAGCGTGGATGTGGCGGCGGGCGGCGGCGTTACAAGTGCCAACGACGCCCGGATCATGCAGCTTGGGTTGAAGTATATTTTCTGATCCTGAACTCGATAACCGGTTTGTGATACGCTACCTCGCGATGATGAAATCAGAACTCCTTAAGCGCGCCTCCTTATCTTTGTTGTTGGTGCCACTGTTCAATTAAACTGGGCACAACCACCGGCAGGCCGCAAGGGTGCACATTTGCCTCCAGGCCAGAATCCCAACGGAATGCGAGTGTGTATCTGGGCAGGCCTCAAATCTCATTCGGTCGGCCAACATGATTACCCGCAGTTCCTCGCCGATTGAAGATTGGGCAGCCATCCGCAGAGCCAGCGCAGCACGGCACTTCACCTTGCGTGTTCCGACGAAAAGCACTTTCCCCCCGCTGATATCATTGTCAGGGCATAATCCCATCCAAGATGCGAAGGCCGATGCGCTTCGGAATTTGGTGAAGTCTGGGCCTATCTCGCCGAAGAGAGTTTGCGCGATGCCGGTGCGGATGCCAGGGATTTTGGTGAGGTCGACGCCCCAGACCCGCTGCAACTCTGTCTGGAGAATCCCGTCCGTTGACTGCGGCTTCTTCGAGGTCAGCGCCTCTCCCATTGGTGTCGTTGGGGTGGTGGGCGGCTGGAAATCCTCTAGGTGTTGCAGGATCTCGCGATCACAATCGTCGATCATCTTCTGGTAGCTGCGGTAGGCCTCAAGGGATTGCCTGAGCGTAAACAGGTGTTCGTGCCGGTAGTCGCCAACCAATGATTTCGCGATGACTGCCTCGCTGGCTTTGATTCTTCCGCCTCGCAGTTTGGCCAGTTCTATTGGGTCGTGCTTCCCTGCCAGAATGGCTTCAACAATAGCTAATCCGGTTTGTCCCACTATATCGCTGATAACGTGGTGCAACTGCACGTTCATCTGGTCTAACGCTTTCTGCATGTGGTTGACGTGAGTCGCCGCCATCTGGACCAGACTTTCGCGGTGCCGCAGTAGCGATCGCACGGCGCACACTTCCTGTGCCGGACGATACGAGGCTTTTAGCAATCCCACCGAATGCAGGAACTGAAGCCACTTCCCTGGAACGTTCTTGACGTGCACGGGCGTTGACTAGACACACCTCGAAGCCACGCTCCTCCAGAATCTGGAACAGTGGAATCCAGTACACCCCGGTTGACTCCATCGCCACGGTTTTGATCCCGCACGCCTTGAGCCAATCGGCCAATAGATACAGGTCTTGTGTGAAGGTGGGAAAGGAGCACACATTCTCTGCTGCTCGATCCCCAGGAACGGCAACAAAAATCTCCGTCGCCCCGATATCGATGCCCGCAGCATTGGGCCGCATCACCGGCATCGCTGCATTGTTCGGCTTTCCGCCTTGCTTCCGCTTTCGCGCCATTGCGCCTCCTTTTCGGCGAGCAACCGGCGGCCCGAGTCGCGCAAAACGGGTACTCTCCTAATCTGGATCGCTGCGAGTCAAACTGCGGCTCCCAAACGTCACCATTGCCTTGAGCACGAGACCTCGGAATCAGGCTAGCTACCGGGCTTGGCAGCTCCATTGCTCGGCCGACCTTAACTGTCGCCGATGCCCACCAATGCGATCATAGCTGCTGGCCTCCGTTCCTTGCCTGCCATGACCCGTGCAACGGGTCCCCGGGCTACCTAGTAGGTGGAGCAAAAAAGCATGGCGAAGTGAAATATACTTTGGACGCGCCAATTCATTACACAATCCCCGATAAATCGAACCCCATTGTGCAGGACCTGTCTGAGACCACCATCTTTGATGAAGCCTTCTACGGTTTGACCTGGACGAAGGACCCCGGCATAAGAGTATTGGCCAACGCAGCAATGCCACCCATACGCAGTGCCGGAGATCATAAGGGTGCGGACGTACGAACATACAGTGCCAGGTGGCCAGCCAGCCCGGACTTTCGTCTGGATGCAAGGCCACACCTATGCCAACTTTTCCAATTACGAAATCCAACGCACTTTGCCGCGTGGCATAGCCTGGGCTGCCAAAAAGCCGGTTGATGAACTGATCAACTACGTAGCTCCACCAAGGCCCGCTGCCGCCAAACCGCGAATTTAGGCAAAAAGTTGGAAAAAAACATAATTTAGTCGTTTTGTTTTATTGCTGTGAACGTTTCGCAATCTTCCTGTAACGGCACCCAGTTAGATTGAAGTCGAAACATGGCAGATAACTCAATCCACTTCCAATGGGAGACAGATGGTTTCAAGAAGTTTCAAACCGGCATTTCTCTCCATGGACATACCTATCATTCCAAGGAATGCCTGGGGTTCATTCCCCGCTATTCAAATGCCGTCCCTATTCTGAACTACCTGGTCAACAGGCAGTGCGATAGGTACCAGCGATTACAAGGAGTGCCTCTGGACTTTACCCGGGGCTGGTGGACGCCGCCGCTTTCTCCTGAGCAAGCGCACACAGTTGAAGCTAGGCAGATTGCTGAACTGGGGTTGAAACCAATTGTTTCCCTTTCCGATCATGACTCGATTCAGGCCCCGCTTGACCTCATCAACTCCGATTTCAACGTGCCCGTCTCCGTTGAATGGAGCGTGCCGCTACATCCCAGCTTCATTCATTTGGGAATCCATAACTTGCCTTTCAGAATAGCGGCGTCTCTCCACGAGCAGATGCAGGCTTACCGCGAGTTCAGGGATCCAGGTCGGCTTGGTGATGTCCTAACCCACCTTTGCTCCATCAAGGATGTGCTGATCATCATTAACCACCCTTTGTGGGACGAACCAGGTGTTGGCGATCTTCCGCACCGCACCATGGTTGCTGACTTCCTCCATCAGCACAAAGCGAAGATTCACGCTCTTGAGTTGAACGGTTTACGACCGTGGAAAGAAAATCTCGAAGTAAAGGAATGGGCTGATCGATTTCGTCTTCCGGTAGTTTCTGGCGGCGACCGTCACGATACTGAGGCGAACCCTTGTATCAACTTGTCCAACTCCCGCACCTTTTCGGAATTCGCTAGTGAAGTTCGCGACGGTTTCTCCCATTTGTTATTTCTTCCCAGTTACTGCACTCCACCTGGTGCTCGTATCACCCAAATGGTGGTTGATATCATGCGTGATCATCCCGATCATCCACTAGGATGGACGCGCTGGTCCGACCGGGTTTTCTATAACACGATGGAATTCGGGGTTCGCTCGTTGTCGCAATGCATGAATGGAAACCATCCCCGTGTGGTGCGGGCATTCGCAGCAGCAGCTCATTTGTTAAAGAACCAGCGCTTAAAGCCAGCGGTTTCCTTCATGTTTGGAGGAGCCCAAGAGTGCCGTGCCTGATGTATTCTGAGTGTAATTTCACTGTCGTCAAGAATTGACATTCACTAGTCACAATTAGTGCATGATAAGGAAACCGCTATTTCTTGCAATGCTTTTTATATATTCCTGCAATGCTCAAAATCCAATTCGCAATGAGAACCAATTTGAGCTTTGGAAATTATCAATGATTACTGAGTCTCAGGACGAAATGCGGGCCAGAAAAACTGTGGCATTTCTTCGTGAAAAACATTTTGTGGACCGGCTCAATCGTTTGGGTGAAGCATGGATCAAACTCGCTAGCGAATATAACCAGAAGCATGCCTTAAACGTAAAGTTTGCGCGGGAATTGTCTAAGGCTTTTCACGAAGTTGAAAAAGAGGAAAGCTGGCCTAATTTCTGCCCCAAGGATCGGAAATTTGGTTTTTTGCGCAAAGCAGCCGATCCGGCTCAATCGTGTGAATAGGAGAATTTATGTCTGACACTGACCGCAATGAACCAATGGAAGCTGAAGATCACACCTCGGCTCATCCTACCTACAACCAACCTTACAACCAACATGATATTGAAAACCTCGCCTATCAACTGTGGGAAGAGCGTGGGCAGCCGGAGGGCGGGGATCAGCAAGATTGGTTCACCGCAGAATCCATTCTGGAAGAGAAACACTAATCTACAGTTCGTTCCGTCAATGAAAAAGGGAGTCCGCAAGTTGCGGACTCCTTTTCCCTTGTGTGCCGAGCATGTTCGACAGCTTGAAGGTGAAAGTCCTCTTGACAACCTGATGGAGGTGAAGTGATAGCGAAGGGCAAGGGCGTCACCGTGAGGTGGAGTCTGAAAGAAGCGTGGAGCAAACGCACGAGCCGATGGACAAGAACCGGATATGAGGCATACGGTGCCCGACGAGTGGGCAACTGATCGCGAAGTCCATATCCATCAAGGGCACTGGTTGTAAATCCGGCGGTTGCGTGCGCAAGGCGGTCGAACTTACCTCGGGAGATCTGCCGGTTGTTGTGGAATCACAACTGAGGGCCGAGCAATCGGTCCTGATCGGACGGCAGAAGTCAGCAGAGGGCGTATTAGGCGCGCAAGCGCTGAAGGCCCGAACGGTCCCGGCAAGGGGTTAATGGGAGCGGCAAGTAAGCGGCGTAACTCATGAGCGACAAGCGGCAGAATAACCAGCGAGCACACATCGGCAGCGTTGTGGGCAACCATCAAATGGTGTTGGCCTTTGATCAGGAGTATAGAGGTGAAGCCTCGAATAGCCTGAGAGAAGGGACCGAATCGTTCACGGCGAAGCGCAGGACCGAAAGCCCGGCCATTGACGAACAGTGGATGGAGGAAGTATGTGGGCGGGAAAACTGCAAGCAGGCATTGGCACGAGTCAAGGCCAACAAAGGTAGCCCTGGCATGGACAGGATGACTGTTCAGCCTAGAAACGGCAGTTGTGACACTTCAAAATCTGGGTATTGCGAGCCAAACGGGGACACTGGTGCCTGGCACAAGCTACGATAATCCACATAAAATCACAATGTTGCCCTAAGCGGGCTGCCTGGTGGCAAAGATCGCCGAAAGGGTCACGAGGTATTTCGTTAGAATTCTAAAGCACTTAACCATAGCACCCTCCAACCCGTCTGCTATCCTGTAGCCAACATGAGACCAGATGACAAACGCAAACAAACCTCGCGCCTGATCTCACCATGCGTCAACTTTCCACCTGTTGCCCCTGAACCCAACCGCCAACCGCAAAAAGATTTAGAAGCGCAAAACAAGCCTGTTGAAACGAACCTACTTGAAGACCAACAAATCACAAACCAATCCGAGGAACATGGAACGATTGAAACAAAGCCCGTTGGAACGAAGCTAAATAGTCGAAAAAGGTCTGGGTCCATTTTTTCGGCGAATATTAGAAGCTCGGTCGCCCTTAGCCTTCCACTCTCTTTTGAAACCCGATTTCATAACCCCCACAGCATTCAATTAGCCAAACCTCCAATTCCCGCCACCGACGCACCAGCAAAAGTGCAAGTTGCAGGGCGCAGGCTGTCTTGATGAATTGCTGACGTGTGATTCGTGATAGCATTCCCCTGGATTCTGAATATGAAAACTTTTTGTTTTGTACTTATAAGTTCGCTGACATTAGCCTGCACTCTTTTTTCCCAAACGGATCGGGGAGCCATTACCGGAACCATTCGAGATGCATCTGGTTCCATCGTCCCCTCGGCAAAAATCACGTTGACAAACCCGGCCACAGGTTTCAAGGCGCAGGCCGTGTCTACAGCAACCGGCAACTATACAATGTCTGGCCTTCCAGTGGGT
>JAYUSZ010000168.1:0-12050 GCA_043755435.1 Bryobacterales bacterium
TTATTCCAGCATGGGGCTGACCGCGTATCGCGTTGAAGTTTGCATGGCTTACGATGGCCGCACTGCTTGCAGATCAGCTTCAGGCGCAGACAAGGAAACGGCATTGCGAACAGCTTCGGACAATGCTTGTGCACAGATTTCATCGGGTATGACAGATTCCATGGCGTGTGGACGTTCCACACCAACTAGCGTGAAATGGCTGGAAGCGAATAAATGACTTAGCGAGCGTAATCAGCTAGGCGGATGCCGTGAAACTCGAACGAACGCTCCACGAAGGACTGCGCTTCGGACACCTCGAATTCAAGTTGATCGTTAGGCTCCAGCTTGAAACCTGAAGGAATGTCGGAGTTCGCATACTCGATTGGTGATGGACTGAAGTTCATGCTGAAGGGCCTTCGCTCTCCGGCGTGCAGCCAAATCACCTGCTCCTGTTTCACTCCGGCTGAATCCTTCAAGTAAATCACCAGCCGCTGGCGGATTTGAAATGGGGCCGTACAACTGATCAAGGAACCAACCAGTTGGCATCGGCAAACACCCGGAATCTCAAGCCTTCCTGTCGAAGCCGTCATGAGGTAGTTTTTCTTGTTTCCATACAGGGTCATTTGACCGGTGACTTTGATGTCGGTCAGATCGCTTGAATGCCTTTGTAAGAATCCATTTTCTACTGGGAGTCGTAACCAGTAGCTATCACGAACTCCCGTTAACCATGGGGACGGATGAGGCAATTTCATCCGTTCGCCGCCGGAGATAACTTCCATTGCTTCCCACGCATCGAAGGTTGCAGATTCCGAAGTTCCCATACCCGATAGCCGTAAAGGAAGAAAGACGTCTCTTGAAACCCAGGGGTCAGATGATGGATTGTCCCAAGTACGCTTGCGGTTTTCGCCCAACTCAATTCGGGCCTTCGTATCCTCAACAATGACCGGAGCGAACCTTTCCTGAGCAGCAAACAGAAACCGATTTGGAAACAAGCTCTCTCCTCCAAAATAGAGAAGGAAAATAGCCACCAGCCCTATTCTGGCTGCGGTGGTTCGCCGGGTAGCAAACTGCCAAACGACGATCACTGCAGCAAGAATCAATGACAACAGCGTGCAGCCAATATCCCCAATCCACAATACCTCCGAAGAAGTCCCAGCTTTGCTGTGAGCCAAGGCAAAGAGTAGTTGTGCAAACAGTAGAAAGCCAACGCACCACAAAGCCATCTGCTGCAAGTTCTTCGTCACGCTGATTAGGACCGCCAGTGGTAGTGAGCTACTCAGAAGCAATGTGATTTTCCATAGCAGTTGTGGAAGGTATGAGTGAATCTCAAATCCCTGTGACTGCAAAATTCCAAACAGCGTCAATGCCAGTGCTGGAAAGATCACAGCGAATCCCAATGCCGCCTTCGCCGCTAGCAGGTCTTTCCAATTCACCGGTCGCGCCAACCAGTATTGCCGCTCTCCGGGTAAGGCCTCCCCGTGAAGCAACATGGACAGAAACAATACAACCGAGATTGGCAACAGTGTCGAAAAAACTGCCAAAGCATTCGACCACAGTTGCGAAGTTTCCAAGGGCGACAGCATCATCATTGAGTTGGTCACACCCCAACCTGCGAACGACAGGAAGACGGCAACGATCCACATCCACGTATGCCGGAGATCTTTCCCCACAATGTGCCAAATCAGAGAAACCTTCATTTCAATCCGCCTTCCTTGACGCTTTTGCCAGCGCCACAAAAATTGAACGCAACGGCATTGGCCGCACAGTAATTCCGCGAGCATCGGGAAATACTTCGTTCACTTCATGCGTGGTTCGCTCCGTGTTCCAGCGGGTTTCAACGAATCGAACCACTGCGGCGGAGGCCTCCGTGCGCACCCATGATGCTGGAAGACGCGAAGGCAGTGAAGTGATATCTACTGTTACCTCCACCTCGCGGAACCTTTCTGACAGCATTGTCATCTCCTCGGAAAACTGCATCTTGCCTTCGTCTAGAAATCCAACGTGACTGGCGAAGCTTTCCATCTCTGATAAGTCGTGAGAGGAAATCAGAATCGTGCTTTCCTCGGCATGAGCTAAAAGTCCTTCTATGAATTCATCGCGCACCAACGGGTCTAGTCCGCTGAACGGCTCATCCAATACAATCAACTCCGGCCGAAAGGACAATGACGAAACCAGAGCTGCTTTCATGCGCATTCCTCTGGATAGAAACTTCAATTTGCGGTCCAATGGCAAGCGGAACAGGGCTAGCAACTCCAGCTCCCTCGCTTTATCCCAAGTTGGATAAAAAGGACGCCAGAATGCTAGAAATTCGGACACAGTCATTGCGTCTGGCATCTCCTGACCTTCGGAAACATATCCGATGCGGCCATACTCCTTAACGCCCAACTTGCATGAATCCACACCTAATACGCGGGCATTCCCAGTGGCATCGCGCAAAAGGTTCATCAGGATTTGCAAGGTGGTTGTTTTCCCTGTACCGTTAGAACCAATCAACGCGTAGACGCTGCCGCGCGGCACGCGCAGGTTTAGACCATCCAGCACCACATGCTTGCCAAAACGCATGCAGAGTTGCTCAGCAATAATTGGATCTCCGCTCATCGCTTTCCTCCATCCAACCGGACCCAATGGGCCGCCAGCGCAGCCTGAACTTCATCCAATTCCAGCCCGAGCTTTTTAGCTTCCACAACCAGTTGTTCCAACTCTTCCTGCAACAGGTCGTTCTTTTCCGCACGAGTGGAAACAGGCCGTTTGGCTACCACCGTTCCTGTGCCGGGACGTACTTCCAGCAATCCCTCTTGAATCAAATGCTGCTGTACTTTGTGTGCTGTATTGGGATTGATCTTCATCGCCGTGCTCATTGCCCGCACTGACGGAAATAGATCGCCTGGGCGCAGTTGCCCAGCCAGCAGCGCTTTCTTCGCTGCGTACACTACCTGTTCATACAACGGCAGGCCTGGCTGAAACTGCACACGAAACGGAATCACAGGTGTATCGTGACACATAGTACACCTGATTGCAAGAGAAAAGCTTGAACCGATTGGAATGGCCGGGAAATGGAGAGCTACTGCATGGCCGCAATTACAGCGTCGGTAAACTGTGTGGTGCTTGCCTTGCCACCCACATCGCCAGTAAGCGTTTTCCCTTCCAGGTACACTTTCCCAATTGCGGAATGAAGGGCCTTTGAAGCGGCATGCTCGCCTAAGTGAGTCAGCATCATCACAGCGGACATCATCAGTGCGGTGGGATTTGCCAGCCCCTTACCTGCAATGTCCGGAGCGGAACCGTGGACCGCTTCAAAGACTGCATGATCGCGGCCCATGTTCGCACCAGGCACAATCCCTAATCCACCAACTAAGCCCGCCGCTAGATCGGAAAGAATGTCACCGTAGAGGTTAGGAAGAATGAGGATATCAAACGTTTCCGGACGCATCACTAACTGCATAGATGCGTTATCCACGATCAATTCTTTGTACTCCATCCACGGGTAACGTTCCGCCACTTCCCGGCAGCAGCGCAGAAAAAGGCCATCGGACAGCTTCATGATGTTGGCCTTGTGCACGGCCGTTACTTTCTTGCGGCCCATGCGCTGCGCGTAGGCGAAAGCGTATTCAGCAATTTTCATGCTGGCAGTGCGGGTGATGATCTTCAAGCTTTCTACAACATCCTTCACAATCTCGTGTTCCAAGCCTGAGTACAGATCCTCTGTATTTTCCCGGAACAGGATCATGTCTATGCTCAAGTCCATAAACCGTGTCTTGAGCCCAGGCAGAGTGTGTACAGGGCGAACATTCGCGAACAGATCCAACTTCTTGCGCAGCGCCACGTTGACACTGGAAAAACCACCGGCTACGGGCGTGGCGACCGGACCCTTCAGGCCTAGCCGCGTGCGATCCAGCGAATCAAGAACATGTTGTGGTAACGAAGTCCCGGCTTCTTGAATTACCTTGGCGCTTAATTCAACGCGCTCCCATTCAATAGCAACACCAGTTGCGTCCACAGCGCGGACGGCAGCATCGGCCACTTCAGGGCCAATTCCATCACCAGGAATCAAAGTAACTTTGTAGGGCACAATTTCATTGTATCCGCGGACCCCTGCCTATGAGAAAATAGCGGGTTCATGGCAAAAATCAGGCGGGCTCTTTTAAGCCTCACAGATAAGACTGGTCTTGTGCAATTTGCGCGAGGCTTGAACGAACTTGGAGTGGAACTGGTCTCCACTGGAGGCACCGCAAAGGCTATTAAGGACGCCGGGATCCCTGTGAAAGATGTAGCGGAAGTCACCGGTTTTCCCGAAATGTTGGACGGCCGCGTGAAGACCATTCATCCGCGCGTGGCTGGCGGCATTCTTGCCATGCGATCCAAACCGGAACACATGCAAGCGATTGCTGCGCATGACATTCCGACCATCGACATGGTGGTGGTGAATCTCTACGCTTTTGAAAAAGTGGCTGGCGATAAAAACGCTTCGGTTGACCATCTGATTGAGAATATCGACATCGGCGGACCAACCATGATCCGTGCAGCTGCCAAGAATTATCAGGATGTGGCGGTGGTTACTTCACCTGATGATTACGGGGCATTGCTGCAGGAAATAAAATCGAACAACGGAAGCTTGCTTCTGGAAACCCATTGGGGGCTCGCGAAAAAAGCATTCGCATTGACCGCTGCTTACGATTCGGCAATCACAGCACGCTTGGAAAGCATCACTATGGAGGCCGGCGATTTCGTCGATCATCCCACAATTCTCCCTGTGACGCTGAGCATCCGTCAGCCTCAAAAGTTGGCTCTGCGTTATGGTGAAAATCCGCATCAGCAAGCCGCGCTTTATTCAAGGGACAGTGGCGGTGTTGCTGGTGCGGAGCAGTTACAGGGCAAGGAACTTTCATACAACAATCTGGTGGATCTTGATGCGGCCTGGCAGTTAGTTGACGAGTTCGCACAGCCTGCTTGCGCCATTATCAAACACACCAATCCATGCGGCTGCGCTGAGCAGAATACTTTAGCCGAGGCTTATCGCAAAGCCCTTGAAGCGGATCCGATTTCTGCTTTCGGCGGTGTGCTGGCTTTCAATCGCGAGTTGGATGCGGAAACGGCAACAGAGTTGGGAAAGATCTTCACCGAATGCATTGCGGCCCCAGCTTTTTCCGCAGAGGCGCTGGCTGTTTTGGCTAGCAAGAAGAACCTCCGCTTGGTGCGCGTAAGCCCTTCTCAGGAACAGTACGTGGTGAAATCGATCAGCGGCGGCATGCTTGCACAGTCGGTGGATTCGCTCACGTTTGACCGTGCCACTGCCGTGGTGAAAACCCAGCGTCAACCCACCGAAGAAGAATGGAAGGCACTGGAGTTTGGCTGGAAAGTGGTGAAGCACGTCAAGTCCAACGCAATTGTCTACGCCCGCGCCGGGCAATCAGTCAGTGCAGGGGCTGGGCAAATGAGCCGCGTCGATTCTGTGAAGGTCGGAGCCATGAAAGCGGTGCTACCGCTTGCTGGCAGCGTACTGGCTTCCGACGCATTTTTCCCTTTTCCTGATGGCTTGGAAGAGGCAGCTCGTCACGGCATCACTGCGGCTATCCAACCTGGTGGTTCAGTGAAAGATGGCGATGTGATCGCGGCGGCGGACCGATTGGGTCTGGCGATGGTCTTTACAGGCGTGCGGCACTTCCGCCACTAAGTTGCTTTACTTTTCAGCCAAGAGCCCGCCCACCCGGCAACCCGCACAAATACCAAAGGTGCTCCCGTTGCCAAGAATGTTTGTACAACGGTTGGTTATGCTGGCCAATTCAGTGGGACTCAACGATGCCTGCGAAAATGGAGTTTCTGTAACGTTAAAGGCTCCGGTAACGGGTGTCCTTTGAACCGAAGTGCCGAATGCTCGTAGCCCAGGTGCCAGTGGGAAGCTTGTCGATCCGGCGATCGCCGCACTGGAATTGCAGGAAGTGCCAGTGTAAGTTGGTCCCGCTCCGGTGTTCACCAGTTTCACAACCACCGAATTGGGTCGCACGCCAGTTAAGGTGTTACTCAGAAGATCGTTCAACACGGATAGAGAACTCAAGCCATTTGGAGTTACCAGACAAGAACAACAGGCGATCAATTGCTCATCTGGTGAAAAGGCGTAAACGTTGACACAAATATTTCCAGCTTCTCCGCCAAACCCTGGCCCAGTTAACGACGCACCATTCGCCCCGGTGTTAGTGATGTTAATCACTCCATCGCCTTCTGTCAAATTGGCAGCGTAACGTACTTGAAAAGTTTCAGGCGGTGGGATAACGTTCAGCGTCGCAGTGGGATTCTGTCCGCTAAGTGCGCGATTGCCAGTGGCTGTGTTCACCTTTGCCCCGTGCGTCAACCCAGTTAGTGTAAATACGATTGAACATGACCCCGTTGGTAAGTTATCAGCACCCATTTGAGTTAGCGTGATGGAAGTGGCAGTGCTAGTAAGCGTTCCGGCGCAGGTGTTTGAGTTGAGGGAAGTAACCACCAAGCCCGCCGGCAAATTATCAGTAAAGCCTGATACCGCGCCGAAGACCACTGCCGGATCCACATCGTTTGTCAACGTTAATGCCAGTTGTGTTGTTTGACCCACAAAAATGCTTGCAGGTGAAAAGGATTTGGTAAACACAGGTGCAATCACGGTGGTTTGCGCCGAGCCTGTAAGCCCGGTTAAATCGCCCGTCCCGATGACAGTGTTGGTCTTAAGACCAGCTGCATCTGCCTGTATTGGAACAATGACGACGCAAACCGCGTTTGCAGCAACCGTGCCCCCAACCAGCGTAATGGTGGTTGTTCCTGGAAAAGCAGTAAGCGTGCCACCGCATGTATTTTGCACCATCACCGCGGCCGAGATGCTTAAACCGGCAGGCAAAGGATCGCTGAAACCTATGTTGGAAAATGCAGTTCCGTTGGCACTATTGTTGATTTGCAAAGTCAGGTTTGTGAACGCGCTTACGGCAACAGTGGAGGAGGTGAAAGCTTTAGCAAGACTCGGTCTTGCTTGAGCGTGGGCACTGGTAGTCAACAGCGCGCTCAGTACTAAGTGGTCTAGTAATACTCTCGAGAATTTCATAACACCTACTTTGGGCAGCGAATAGTACTATTGGGTCGAGTTCTACAACTTGTTAGTACAAAAATTAGGACTTCTGAGCATAAGTGATATTGCTTATGAAAAACAATGACCTAAGAGACGTAGCCCAAAGTGGTTAGTCAAAAGGGTTGGACTACCATAACTAACAAACCATTAAAGAACATTCCAATCTGTCCGATACGATCCTCAATGCGCCGTCTGAATCATCGGAACAGGAGGGGAGCCACAATCGTTGAATTGGCTATGGTCCTTATGCCTCTACTTGCATTTGTCGGGGCTACCTTCGATTTTGCTGTTGCTATCACCATGCAGAACACAATGACCTATGCCGTGCGACAAGGAGTGCGGTACGCAATCACCAGTCAAACTGTGGCCGGCATGAACCATGATGCGTCTATCAAATCGCAGGTGGTTCAGAATGCAATGGGAATGATGACTTTACTCATTCCCGCCAATGCAGACCCCAACAATTACATATCGATCAATTACTACAGCCCAGCTAGCATGGCGCTTGCCACTGGAGTGGGTAGTAATCAGGGAGGGAATATTTGCCAGGTATCGGTCACAAACCTTGCTTATAAGTGGATGGTGCCACTGATGCGTGGTTCCGGTGTTTTGCCGATTTCCGCATCCTCTGCTGACATTATGGAGGCTTCGCCTAATGGCACTCCACCGACCAGATAGTCACTGTCGTCGCGGTACAGCGCTCATTGAATTTGCGCTTGTCATGACTATGTTGATTCCCCTGTTTTTTGGCATGGTAATCTTCGGCATCTCTGCAGGCCGCGCGATTCAGGCTATGCAATTCACTCGCGATTTGGGCCATATGTACTCTATGGGTGTCGACTTTTCGACTACCGCGAGCCAATCCCTGGCGACAACATTGGCACAAAACTTGGACGTTTCTACAACCGGCACGGGCGTGGTCATTTTTTCGCAAGTCAAGAAAGTCTACCAATCCGATTGCGATGCCCAGAGTTTATCTACTTGCCCCAATGCGAATTCGATAGTCTTCGTCCACCGGCTGGTTTCAGGAAACAGTGCTGTTCGAGCCAGTAACTATGGAACCCCATCATCGATTTACATCAACTCACTAGGGAACATTTCTCCTGCCAATTATCTAGCGCAGTCTTCATTGTTGGTTACTAACTCAAACGTATTACCGGTGGTGCCAGCTGGTAACTCGGTTTATATTGTGGAATCCTTTTTTGGAATTCCAGCTCTGGCCTTTCTATCACCGATCGGGGTTCCCGTCAATGGAGTCTACTCTGTCAGCTATTTTTAATCCCAGGCGCACCAAACAGCGAGGCATCGCCGTGTTCCTATTCGCTTTGTGCCTGATTGCAATCGTACCGGTAATGGGCCTGGCAATTGACGTTGCAATGCTCTACATAGCCCAGTCGAAACTTTCGGCCGGCGCCGATGCTGCGGTTTTAGCAGCTGCTCGCGGGTTAAGCCGCGGGTCAGATTCTTCAGCTCAGCAAGCGAACGCCACAACTGTAGCCACGAATTATGTCATCGCTGCTTTTCCCACAGGATTTCTGGGTAGCTCCGGTCTAACCTCCGCCACAAACATCACCTTGCAAGCCAATCAGCGCACGGTGACCACAACCGCCTCGGTAACGGTCCCGCTGATGTTCATGCGATGGGTGGGTCCGTCCACCAGCATCGTAAGGGCATCAGCTACTGCTACCAGGCGTGATGTGAACGTAATTATGGTAATTGACCGCTCCGGCTCAATGAGTGCAAGCAATTCCTGCACTCCCATGAAGGCAGCGGCCTCTGCATTTGTAGGTCAATTTGCACCTGCGCGAGATTACGTCGGGCTGATTACTTTTTCAACAGATGTTCAAATCAACAATGTAGCATCTCAAAGTTTTAGCACCGTTACAACGAATATCAACTCCATTGTGTGCTCAGGAAGCACTAACACCACGCAAGGACTTTCCATGGCTTATCGGGAATTAATTCGTTTGAATCAACCCACTGCGTTGAATGTAATCCTGCTCTTTACAGACGGTCAACCAACGGTTACACCGATCAGCAGCCAGTTCAAATCCAGCGGTTCCTGCCCTGCCGCATTGAGAGGTACATGGCAAATAGGTGTGATCGGCGGATATACCAACACCAATGGCGGGCCGATTGGATTTTGGGATCCAAATGCCACGGGGCTCGATCAGTTTTACCCCAACTCCACTGGATGTGCTTTTAGGTCCAACATCGGAACTATTGCCAACGACATTTCCACGGTTGCAGCGGCCGATAAATATGGTAACTCCACGAACGTGCCCAGCGGAACATTGGGATCCTATACGGTTGTTCCTGCTAGTCCTTCCATCAACTGGACCAATCTGATTGGTGTGGCGACCAATACTGCCTATGAAGCGGCTCGGCATATTCGCAGCGGCGACACCGTCACTCCAGTTGTAACAACTACAACCGGTAGCACTGCCGATCATTTAGATGGCATCTACATTTACACAATCGGGTTGGGCACTGCGTCATACCCTGCGGATTTGGGTTTCTTGCGAGATGTCGCAAACGACCTGACCGCGCTGAACCACCAAGGATCACCACAAAATTCGGGACTCTTCGTCGATGCACCGACAGCAGCTGACCTGAATCCAGCTTTCCAACGGGTCGCCTCAGAAGTGCTCCGATTGGCTCAATAGCACAGCCTCTATAATATGGTCATAAGCCATGACCAAAAATGAGGCCTGGGATATTGTTTGTGAATTTACCAAATCGGAAGGACTGCGCAAGCACGGCCTGGCCGTTTCGATTTGTGTGGAAGCCTATGCCCTTAAATTCGGCGAGGATGCTGAAAAATGGGCCGTAACCGGCCTTCTCCACGATTTTGATTGGGAGATCCACCCGCAACTTCCCGATCATCCAAGAAAAGGTGAAGCTATTCTAGCCCAGCGTGGTGTCTCTGATGAAATTCGCAGGGCCATTCTTTCGCACGCCGGCTTCGAGGATGTCCCGCGCCAGTCCTTGCTGGAACACACGCTGTTCGCCTGCGACGAACTTGCTGGATTCATCACCGCCTGCTCTTACGTCAAGCCTAGCCGCAGTGTCGCTGAGGTAGAGGTCGCTTCGGTCAAAAAGAAAATGAAAGACAAGGCTTTCGCCAGGGCCGTCAATCGCGACGACATTTTGAATGGCGCACTTGAAATGGGAATTCCCCTTGACGAGCACTTGGCATTTTGCATAAAGGCTATGCAGCAGCGGGCTGCCGAATTGGGTCTCGCAGGAAGTAGTGTTTAGGTTTCCAATCGAAATTCACCCATCGCTTGAAGCAGAATTCTATTCGTCTTTTTCGCGGCAGCCGAATCCCTCGAACTTAACTCGGTAGCCAAAGCCTGATGCGCCTTAGCCGAGGTTAGTTTAGACCAATCCGGTGGCGCAAAGAACGCCAGCAGCGGAAGAGTAACCTGTTCCAGTTGTCTGCCTATAAATTCGTTGCCCGTCATCACCCACATCGTCTGATGGAACAACAGATCTTGAGCACCAAATTGACCACCTTCTTCATGGGCCGTCTCAACTAACGTGTTGGCCAACTCCACAAGGTTGGACAATTCGTCATCCGTGGCCGTGGTGCAAATCAAATCAATCATCAACGATTCCAACACCCGACGAATCGCCACCAAATCGAACACCTGCTTCGGGGAAAGCTCCGTCACGGTGCAACCTTTGGTTGTCTGACGCGTCACCAGTCCGCAGTTTTCAAGGCTCACCAGAGCTTCGCGTAGTGTTGGCTGACCAACCTTTAGTTCTCTCGCCAAGCGGGATTCTACAATTCTTTCACCAGGCCTCCAATCTCCAGCTAGAATACGCTGACGCATCGAAACCGCTATCTGGTTAGCCAGTAACTCTGTTCTTTGTAGTGGTTGGAAATTAGGAAACGAATGTCTAGCCAAATGCAGGGATCCTTCACGTCAAAACGACGTCGCCAATTCCCCCTGGAGATATTATCTTATCAAGGAATATAGGCTTCGTCGATTTCCAAGCCCTTGCTCCCCTGTTTTCCACCGAGTTGATTACCGATTTCCCGAGTTAACTCCGGTCCCGCCTAGCTTTCGGCATCATTGTTCCCTGAGTACCGATAAATGTATGCGTTTCCCCACGGACCTAAATAATGGCTGACAAAACCTTTTATACTGCCACTGATCACTGCGGCCACCCTTTTGGATCTAATTCCAGCTTGAAATCCACTCTCTACCCTCGTGTGTTTACCAGGGACGCTATTACCATCATCTGGATTTTGTAATTCTGCGGAGCCGGCATCCCCCGTTCGCTTCAAAGCGAATCCTACAGCGCCGCAAGAACTTCCGCCGCATGACCCTCGGGTTTAACCTTCGCGAAAATCTTTGCCACTTTGCCATCGGGCCCAATCACGAAAGTTGTCCGTTCAATCCCCATATACTTCTTTCCGTACATACTTTTTTCCTTCCACACTCCATACGCTTGGGCAACAGCATGATCCGTATCGCAGAGCAAAGTATAAGGCAAGCCAAACTTGGTTTTGAACTTAGCCTGTGCCTTGCCATCATCGGGAGAAATGCCCAAAATAATAGTATCCTTCTTCCCGAAATCCGGGCCCGCATCGCGAAACTCGCACGCTTCTTTAGTGCAGCCGGGGGTGTCCGCTTTTGGGTAGAAAAACAGCACCACTGTTTTCCCTTTCAATTTCTTCAGTTGGAATGCATTGCCGGAATCGTCTAGCAAATCAATTTCCGGAGCTTTCTTTCCTTCAGTCAGTTCCATAAATCTCCTTTAATGCCGCCAGGGTCATAGGCGGCAGGTTGCCCTCGGTTCTCAAACGATCTACATCCTCAGGTTCATCCACATCGAACCAACTTTGGCCCAAAGTGCTGGATAATCCGGCAAGGAAGCAAGCCTCGCGAGTTTCCTCTAAAGTGGATGCCACAGACCAGTTCACAGATCGAAACATTTCCAGCGCAATTCGGCGGCAGGAAATAGCGTAGTA
>JAYUSZ010000169.1:0-4740 GCA_043755435.1 Bryobacterales bacterium
CCGCACGCTTCTGCTGCTCTGCGGGAGTGTATACCGCAAGGTTCGATTCATGAGCGTTGTTTAAGAAAGCAAACATCCCGTAATATTCATCCTGCTTCAGCGGATCGAACTTATGGTTGTGGCATTGTGCACAGCCGATGGTAAGGCCCAACATGCCCTTGCCTATGGCGTCCATACGATCGAACATCGCCTCCATGCGGAACTGTTCTGGGTCCACGCCGCCTTCTTCGTTGATCATGGAATTGCGCAAGAATCCGGTGGCGACAATCTGATCCTGAGTAGCCTTGGGAAGCAGGTCACCAGCCAATTGTTCAATCAGAAATTGGTTGTAGGGCAGGTCGCGATTCAGCGCGTTGATCACATAGTCACGGTAGAACCACACGCTACGCTGTTTGTCTTTTTCAAAACCATCAGAGTCCGCATAGCGTGCAGCGTCCAGCCAATGACGGCCCCAACGTTCTCCATAATGCGGCGATCGTAACAAGCGGTCCACCTGCTTTTCGTAGGCGTTCTTGCTATTGTCCGCAAGGTAGGCGTCTACTTCCGCGGGAGTGGGCGGCAGACCAATTAAATCCAGGCTAACTCGGCGAAGTAGCGCAGCTCGGTCGGCTTCAGGGGAAGGTGCCAGCGATTCCTGATCAAGCTTTGCCAGCACAAAACGATCCACAGGAGTGCGGACCCAATCTTTCTTTAAGACCGACGGCAGCGATGGACGCACCGGCGCAATGTAGGCCCAATGCTTCTTGATCTCCGCAGGCTTTGCGGCAGCGCCTATTGGCCACTTGGCACCTTCGTCAATCCACGCTTTGATGGCGGCAATTTGTGAAGCGTCCAGCGGCTTGCCGCCCATGGGCATTCTAGCTTGTTCTCCCAATCCAGCCACGCGTTGGTAGAGGGTGCTATCGGCGGACTTGCCGGGTTGAATTGTTTTCGCCGCAAGCGCCGAAGTGTCCAACCGTAGCCCGCCCATCTGCAGCTTTTCGCCATGACAACTGAAGCAGGATTTTTCAAAAATGGGCTGGACGTCGCGTTGGAAGTCCGCAGGAGTTTGAGCGCACAGCGCTCCCCAGAATCCTGCACAGGCCAGTAAACGTTTTAACATGCATATTGATTATGTCAAAACGCAAAAACGGCGGCTAGCCCTCGAAATAGCTAGCCGCCATTTTGTTGATTCTAGTTCTGTTTAGAATTCGTAACGCAGAACCATTTGCATTGTGCGCGCGGAGCTGGCGCTAGTCTGCGTGCCAACCGTTTGGCTAAACTTGCCGAAAGTTGCCGGAGTATTGATGTTCAAATTCGCCGCCGCCAAACCGAAGTTGGTGTGATTAAGCGTATTGTAAGCTTCAGCGCGGAAAGAGACCGTGTGCCTTTCCGTGATTCTGAATTTCTTCACTAAAGATGCATCGAATGCGAAGAAGTTTGGATTGCGGAAAACATTGCGTCCAGCGTTCCCGATTTCACCGGCAGCAGGAAACGTGAAACTATCAACCTGAGTCTGCGAAAAGAAGAACGGCCCGTTGCCACGATAGTCAACCGCCCCAATGTTGCGATCGGTTCCCGTAAATTGCGCGAAACTATTTCCCACTCCGCTAACCGCTGTGGTGGCGCGCTGCGAAGAAACCGAGAATGGTTGCCCCTGCTGAATAATCCACAGAGATCCAATTTCCCAACCACCGAGGATAGTATCCGCCAAGCGTGGCATATCCGTCCCAAACCTCTTACCCTTACCGAATGGAAT
Source organism: Bryobacterales bacterium (assembly GCA_043755435.1). Taxonomy (GTDB): domain Bacteria; phylum Acidobacteriota; class Terriglobia; order Bryobacterales; family Bryobacteraceae; genus JANXSF01. The sequence goes on from JAYUSZ010000169.1 coordinate 1,739, forward strand.
ATCATAGACGGCAGTCGCGTTGAACGAATGCTGACGATCAAAGTCGCTTCTAGCGCGATTCAATGCCAAGTTGAAAGTGTCAATCGGTGTAGTAAACCCATTGCCTTCCACTGAGATGTTATCCATACTCTTTGCGAAGGTGTAGTTGCCGCTTACCTTGAGGGCCCCGGCGTTTCGGCGGACACTCACCTGAAGTGAGTTGTAGTTCGACCTTCCATCATTTGTACCCACGATTGCCTGATTGAATTGGGGGTAGAGACGGAGGTAGGAATCGGGCAATCCAGCCGCTGCGTAGCGATTGAAATTGGGAGAGTTCCGGTCCAGCGCATTGGCAACAGTTCCAACTCGCCCTTGGATAAGATTGGTTGCGTTAAGAGCCGTCACAGCCGCCTGCGCCGTTCCGAACAGTCTCACAAAAGTGTTCGTAGCTGGAACGGTATTGGCACTATTGCCAGCGAAAGCTGCCAGTTGCTTGAACGAATTCAGGAAGTCACCGTAGATGCGCGGTTGGTTGTAATCCTTGTTGTAGAACAGTTTTACACCAAAGTTTCCAACGTAGCCCACTTCAAGAATTGTATTTTTCACAACCTCTCTTTGGATATTCAAGTTGAAATTTTGAACATACCCAGTTCTAAGGTCGGGATTAAACAGAACAATACTGAAAGACCTTGTGCTGGGCAATGTCAACACCGGGGCAGGAGGCGCAGCGGGTAGCGGCACACCGTCTGCAAGCCGTCTGTCAGAGCCCACTGTTTGGTTGGGAAATACAGGAACGGCTTGCGCAAAACCAGGAGTGTTGCCATCTGCAGCGTTGATCACAGCACCAATGTTGCGATCAAAAAAGATCCCCCAACTTCCACGAATGGAAGTTTTGCCGTCGCCTTTCGGGTCATATGCAAATCCAAAACGAGGGGCGAAATTATTCAAATCCTTAGCGTAGAACCGGTCAGTCTTCTGATAGGTGATCCCCGTCAGAGCATTGCTCCCATTAATCAAAGCAGCCTGAGGAGTTGCACCCTGCAAACCATTCGTTTCGTGAGGCAGACCGAAATACTCGTGCCGTAGTCCAATGTTTAACGTCAGGTTCCGCTTCACGCGCCAATCGTCCTGAAAGAAGAACCCGCTTTCGTAAAGCTTATAGTTGCGGATTCGTGGCGAACCCAATGGCTGGAATGTTGTCAGATCGCTGTAGAACGTTGAGATAACCTGATCCATCCTCCCCAGAACGTCGTTATAAAGACTATCGAAAACGCTGCGCTGAGCAGCAGTCAGCCCCGCAGTGCCAACGGTGGGACCAATTGTTGAAGGCACAGCATTTCCATTACCGGTAGTAGTAGTTACGTTAGGATAAACACCTGCGAAGTTATAGCCGTATTGAGTAGTGGAACGAATACTGGCGCCCATCTTAAAGGTATGCTTACCCCAGATTTTAGTTAGGTTGTCGGTAATGTCATTCACTGGGGAATTCCGGCCTTGCCCGAAAGCCGCTTGGTAAACGTCTGTGAACAGATTAGTAATATAGGTCGGGCCAGCCAATCGTGCTGGGCGCCGGAAATCAGTTGTGGCACTTTGATGCCCAACTCGAAGCTCATTCGCCATAGTGGCATTGATGGTCCAATCGGAACCAGTAGAAAATCCCCATCTTCGACCGCCTTGAGAGCCCTGAATTTGTCCAGGGAAAGAAGCATCCGCATTGTTTAAATTGTCGATAGAAGAATTGCGCTGCCAGCTCCAACGGAGAAACACAATATGGTTGGGGCTCACACGGTGATCACCCTTGATCGTAAACTGATCCTCAATGCTGGAGACAGGATTGTTAAAGCGGAAACCTGCTGAGTTCAATCCATCACCCACATCGAAGTTGTTCGGTTGCGGGTAAAGCGCAAAAGTCTTCGCCACTTCCTTGTCCACTCCCAGGCCGCGTGGGTCCGCTTTCGCGAAATCAAAAGACTGCGTTCCCCACTTGAAGATGCCAGCCCTAGCCGATGCTGTGGGAATGGTACGATTTCTAACCACTTCCTGCGCCGTTCGCCGGCCTTGATAGTTACCGAAGAAGAAAGTCTTGTCCTTAATAATTTTGCCGCCAAAGGATCCGCCGAAAATATTCTGAATGAACTTCGGCACCTTGCCACCCGACTGATTGTTGAAAAAGTCATTGGCATTCAAGACGGTGTTGCGTAGTGTGTCATGAGCGTCACCATGATAAGAGTTGGTACCTGACTTTGTGACCATTTCCACTTGTCCACCGGCGTTGCGGCCGTACTCAGCCTTGCCACCTGACGTGACCATGCGTACTTCACCAATGGAGTCCGAATTGTTAGCAGTCAAGGAAAGGCCAAGCCGAGGTACAAGCGAATCGTTAATATCGATTCCGTCCAGTTTGGAGTTGTTACTGCCTTGCCGGTTCCCATTGATACGCGAAAAACTGGCGTCCTGACCAGTACGAATATCAATCTGCACCCCAGGCTGGAACAGTGCCAGCGTAATCGGCGTTCTGTTCAACTGCGGCAAAGTTGCAATATCACGAAGGTTGATGTTGCGGCCTACCACTGCGTCGGCTGTTTGAACGGCAACTGCACTGGCGGCCACTTCAATCGTCTCGGAAGTTTGACCAACTTCCAGTTTTACCAATTGAGCGGACACGGCTCCAATGTTCAGTTCAATTTCATTCAGGCTAGCCCTACGGAATCCGCCAGCTTCCACGCTCAAATTGTAAATACCTGGAGTCAAGGGTGTGATCACAAAATGCCCTTGCGCATCAGATATAACAGTATTTTTTGAACCAGTCTTGGTGTTAGTAGCGGTAGCCTTTGCGCCAGGAATAACCGCGCCCGAAGGATCTTGAATAGTCCCCTCCAACCGTGCGTTGGAAGTTTGACCAGACAATGTAGAAATAGCAATATACGCGGCGGCAAAAACCGCAGCGCGGATAGTTTTGTTCATCGTTTTCCCCTCAACCTAAAAACAACTTCGTAACTTGTTGTTAATGATAGGGCTTCTGA
>JAYUSZ010000170.1:0-4738 GCA_043755435.1 Bryobacterales bacterium
CTCGCGAAGCCAGAAGTAATCGTCGGTCCAGGTTTCTCCGTGGATGGAAATCTTGTGCGAGTGCTTGGCAGCGATCGGCGGGAAATAAGTTTTCATGGGCAATTTCTTTCAACAGTCCAGACATTGATAGTTTAATGTCGAGAGCAAACGAAGACACTATAGCATGGCATTCCGGGGCTGTTCACCGGTTTGTGATGGTTAAAGCTTCAAACGGCAAACAACTCCGACGTCATCGCAGTACCACATCCATCCATTCCAAATGGTCATTCCGTGGGGTAGTGGATCGCTGTCGGTCAACTGGATTTTGTCTGAATATTCGCCCGTTTCAGGATCGTAGCGATAGAAGGCATTGTCGTTTGAGTCGGCGCACCACAGCCACTTCCCCTGCCAACCAAGTCCATGAGGACGGTCTCCCGCGGTCGCGTACTGCTTTTCAATCTTGAAGCCGTCGGGGTTGACTCTATAAATCGTCTTTGCTGGTGGGACAGCAATCCACAACCGGCCATTGCGCCATTCCAACCCATGCGCGCCTGTTGCGTTTCGTTTGGCAGGTGGTGCATTTGCGGCTTTGGGTTTTTCGGGCGGAGCAAGCGGACTCCGTCGCGGGTTCGGCCAATCGACAGGACCAGCGCCGGGACAAGGATACTTTGCCAGTGTCTTTCCGGTTTGCACGTCGGCACGAATAATTTCCGAGGAATAAGTTGAAGCGAGCCAGAGTGCTTCACCGTCAAAGGTGATGCCGCTCCCAGCCTTTGATTCCGTTTCCAACTTCCGCAGCACCTTGCCATTCTTGTAGTCCACCAGGTAGGCGCGGTTGTCTCCCTGATCCAGAATCCAAAGGCCTTCCTTTACGGCCTGCAGCCCATTTGGCTTTGGGCCGGGGGAGCGAAATACTGTTTCTACTTTTGCGGATCGGGGGTGTACCGTTGCTGAAAACCCGGGGATCGATGCTGTCATTGCAATAAAAGTTCTTCGTGTGGTCATGTTCAATTCTCTGATTAGGGAGTATATCGAATTTCTGCATGATAAACTTGAAGATCAAACCCATGGAGCGCGCCGCCAAAGTTCTGAGCAAGATGAAGCTTACCAAAGCAGGGATATCAGGAGATCAACTCGCTGTTGCCGCCTGGTCTCAAGCCGTAGGTAAAACTATTGCTCGCCGCACTCGCGCCGTTGGCTTGTTCGACGGCACCTTGGTGATCGATGTTGAAGATGCTTTGTGGGAGAGGAACCTCAGCACATTGCAGCCTCAGATTTTAGGAAAGCTGACCAACACTTTGGGCGCAGGCAAAGTTCGGCATTTACGCTTTCGAGTGACCCCTCCCAAGCGAGAGCCGCAGCGTGAAGAACAAACGCGTGCCTATGACGAAGCGGATTCTATCGCCGATCCTATTCTCCGCCGCATTTATATCCAATCCCGCAAGAGGTCCACTGCTTGATCATCACGGAAGAAAAAGTTCGTACGGTTGCCGCTTTGGCTAATCTCACTTTGACAGATGCCGAAATTCCCCGCATGGTGGCCGACTTAAGCGGCATTCTGACGCACATGGACAAGCTGAACGAATTGAACACAACCGGAGTGGAGCCCATGTCGCAGGTTCTTTTCGAAAATGAAGAGACTGCAACTTTGAGGCCCGACGAGGAGAAACCCTCCTTGTCAAACACAGAGGCTATTGGAAGTGCTGCCATCTCAGGCAATGGCTTCTTCAAAGTGCCGAAGGTGATTGAACGCTAATATGGATGTCCGCTCTTTAACCATTGATCAGATCCAGTCTGGATTGCGGAATAAGACGTTTTCGGCCGTGGAATTGGCCACTTCCGCGCTAACGTTTGCCCAGGCAGAGAACCCGAAAACGAACGCTTACCTTTTATTTTGCCCTGAACGAGCTTTGGCCGCAGCCGCGCAAATCGACGAGTTGGTGGCCAAAGGCGAACCGCTTCCGTTGTTGGCAGGCGTACCTATTGGTGTGAAGGACGTGATTGTAACCAAAGGGGTGCGGACAACCTGTGGGTCGAAGATCCTGGAAAAATATGTTCCGCCATATAACGCCACAGCAGTAGACCGTTTGGAAGCTGCCGGCGGCGTGATTTTAGGAAAATCGAATTGCGATGAATTTGCGATGGGCTCTTCCAATGAGAACTCGGCATTTGGGCCGGTCCGCAATCCTGTTGCTTTGGATCGTGTTCCAGGAGGCTCCTCTGGTGGTTCTGCGGCTGTGGTCGCCCAGGGTACTGCAGTTGTCTCCCTTGGATCAGACACAGGTGGATCAATTCGTCAGCCAGCAAGTTTTTGCGGCATCGTAGGCGTTACTCCAACCTATGGCCGGGTGTCCCGTTACGGCTTGGTAGCTTTTGCCAGTTCGCTGGATCACATTGGTCCATTCAGCCGCAACGTTGCCGATTCCGCCACGTTATTGAAAGTGATTTCAGGTCACGATCCGATGGACGCCACCTCTGCCTTTGCCCCTGTTCCTGATTACAACGTCACTCTGAACCAACCAGTGAAGGGAATGCGTTTGGGAATTCCGAAAGAATATTTTGCAGGTTTGGATAGCGACACTGCGGACAAGATGAAGAAGGGAATTCAGGTGTTGGAATCGCTAGGCTGTTCAGTGCAGGAAGTTAGTCTGCCGCATACCGAATATGCCATTGCCGCCTATTACATTATCTGTACGGCGGAAGTGAGTGCAAATCTGGCACGTTTTGACGGGGTTCGGTTCACTGCTCGTTCCGAAAAATCCGATACTCTTTCGGACATGTATTGCAACACTCGTGGTGAAAATTTTGGGGCTGAGGCGAAGAGGCGAATCATGCTGGGAACCTATGTGCTCAGCCATGGGTATTACGATGCTTACTACTTAAAAGCGCAGCGCGTTCGGAATCTGATCAGCAAAGATTTTTCAGCGGCTTTTGAAAAGGTGGATGCTTTGATTACACCCGTGTCTCCTTTCCCGGCTTTCAAAATCGGCGAGAAGGTGAACGATCCGGTACAAATGTATCTTTCCGATATCTATACCATCACTGGCTCGTTGGCGGGTATTCCCTGTATGAGTGTCCCTTGCGGAAAAACCGCAGAGGGGCTGCCTGTTGGGATGCAAATCCTTACAAAGCATTTTGGTGAGGAAGCGATGTTCCGCCTTGCCCATTCGTTTGAAACCGCCGGCGGTTTTGCCGGTTGAAGTAAAGAAAGAATTGAAGGAGACAATTGAAAATGGCTTTTGAACTTCCTGCTCTACCCTACGACCACGCGGCCCTCGAGCCGTATATAGACACCCAAACTATGCAGATCCACCACGGCAAGCATCACAATGCTTACGTGACGAATCTGAACAACGCGCTGAAAGATCATCCTGCTTTGGCTGGTAAGACTCTTGAAGAGTTGCTTGCCAACAATCTGGCGATTGTTCCAGATACTATTAAGGGACCTGTCCGCAACAATGGGGGTGGTCATTCCAACCACTCTCTGTTTTGGTTGCTGATGGCACCCAATACAACTGGCTCCATGCCTTTGCCCGTCGGTGGGTTGGCGGCTGCTATCAATTCTAAATTTGGTAGTTTCGATGCTTTCCGCGACGCGTTTAAGGCTGCGGCAGTTGGCCGGTTCGGTTCTGGTTGGGCCTGGGTTGTAAAGAACGGCGACGGCTCGGTTGAAATTACCAGCTCTCCCAATCAGGACACCCCGATCATGGAAGGCAAGACACCTGTTCTTGGAATTGACGTTTGGGAACACGCCTATTACTTGAAGTATCAGAATCTGCGCCCAAGCTACGTCGACAACTGGTGGAACGTTGTGAATTGGACAAAAGCCGAAGAATTGTACAAAGCTTAAACTGTTTTGTTGTTGGAATTGGCTCCGGCGTCACTTGATGCCGGGGCCTTTTCTACAAGCAGCCTTTTGTAAGAGCTATGATAGAGGATCATGTGGTGGCGAAGCAGTCTTCTAATCACTTTGTTATTTGGGATGCTCTTTTTGGGTAGCCCTATTAAAGAGAAGGCACGCATGGCAGTTGCTGATCCCAACGTCGCTTTGCTGGCGGTCAGTTTGGGGATTGGGTTGGTTTATGGCGAGTTCCTCTTGCCAGGCACTGTTGCTTTGGCTTCAATTGGCGGAACCTTGATTGCGCTGGGCGCTTTCGGGTTCGCTCAAATGGAAATTGAAGTTATTAGCGTGGTATTCATAGTCTTTGGCGCTATTCTTCTTGTGGTTGCAGCATGGTTTCCGTTGCTTGGATTTGCTGCTATTTCTGGTACTTTACTGATATGCTGGGGGGCCGGAACGGTTTGCTTCGGTATGCGTCCTGCTTGGGTGGTTGTCATTTTGGTCCCGCTGGCGGCTTTAACATTTCTTCTGTTACGGTTTGCCTTTATCGCCAGAAGAAATAAAGAAGTTGCTTTTTTGTGGGCGAGATAGATATTCTCGACAAAGGTTTTAGTTTCGTTTTGTAAGGATGAAGCATGGCTCATAACGAAGAAGGTGAATTTGAATTAGTGATCGGCAACAGGCAACTGCTGCTGGTCTTCGGTGTTTTGCTGGTGCTGATGGGTGTGCTGTTCACCATGGGCTACCTCATCGGAAAGAATAATCCAAGCAGTGATGCGATTTTGGCGGCCAATCGAAAGCAAGTCCCCATCGATGCAGGATCCGGCGGATCGGCTCCATCTGCAAACCCGATCATTGTGGATCCAGGCAAGCCAGTTGAAGATCGACCTTCACGTGCCGCTTCGGACCTTTACGATA